>JALUJE010000269.1 GCA_027057185.1 Helicobacteraceae bacterium
CTCTAAGACGGTGCAATGAGGATTGGAGCACGATTGCAGAGTTTAACCGTTTTTATTCAGTCGAATATTATGAACTTTTTTGTATAATGCTCCAATTTTCAATTTTACAAGGACTAGAGCAAGATGAGTTTTCTAAAAGAGTTTGACAACGAAGTGTATGCCTTATGTGAACAAGAGCTACAACGCCAAAGTGAGCATTTGGAGATGATCGCATCCGAAAACTTTACGCTTCCTGCCGTAATGGAAGCTATGGGATCGGTATTTACCAATAAATATGCCGAAGGCTATCCCAGTAAACGCTACTATGGCGGGTGTGAATATGCCGATGGCGTTGAACAGTTGGCTATAGACCGTGCATGCAAGCTCTTTTCGTGTAATTTTGCCAATGTACAACCACACTCTGGAAGTCAGGCAAACGGTGCGGTATATGCAGCATTACTCAAAGCCGGTGAGAAAATTCTCGGTATGGATCTGAGCCATGGTGGACATCTTACACATGGGTCAAAACCAAGTTTTTCAGGTAAAAACTACCAAAGCTTTACCTATGGTGTCGAGCTTGACGGACGTATCAATTACGACCGTGTTATGGATATTGCTAAAATCACCCAACCCAAAATCATTGTCTGTGGTGCGTCTGCATATGCCCGAGAAATTGATTTCAAAAAATTTCGTGACATTGCCGATGCCGTCGGCGCCATTTTGTTTGCCGATATTGCTCACATTGCCGGTCTTGTCTGTGCCGGTGAACATCCCAGTCCCTTCCCCTATGCCGATGTCGTCACAACGACCACACATAAAACACTTGCAGGACCTCGCGGCGGGATGATTATGACCAATGATGAAGAGATTGCCAAAAAAATAAATTCGGCAATTTTCCCAGGACTTCAGGGCGGTCCACTCGTTCATGTCATTGCGGCAAAGGCAGTAGGATTCAAACATAACCTCTCCGATGAATGGAAAAGCTATGCCAAACAGGTAAAAGCCAATGCCCGTGTGCTTGCCGATGTATTAATTCAGCGCGGCTACGACGTCGTCAGTAACGGTACCGACAACCATTTGGTTCTCGTCTCTTTTTTAAACAAAGATTTTAGCGGTAAAGATGCTGATGCTGCACTGGGACGTGCCGGTATTACCGTCAACAAAAACACCGTTCCCGGCGAAACACGAAGTCCGTTTGTTACTTCAGGTATTCGCGTAGGATCACCGGCACTCACCTCTCGCGGTATGAAAGAGAAAGAATTTGAACTCATTGCCCATAAAATGGCAGACGTTTTGGACGATATCAACAACACCGCGGCGCAAGAGGCCATTAAGCAAGAACTTAAAACCATGGCGTCACAATTTATTATTTACACGCAACCAACCTACTAGCAGGAGCAGCAAATGAGTTTAGATTTAAAATTGATTAAAATGGTAACAGATCATTACTGGCTCAAACATGATACTGTTGTCGATAAAATCAGTTTTAAAGGTCGTACATTTTTTAACAAATACGAGCGGGTAGACAAAATGCTGACGACGGCCATTCAGATGCAGCACCGACGTGGCGATATGACAGTGGCACACTCTCTTGTCAACAAACGCAAACAGGTTGAAAATATTGTCATAGACTATAACGGTAGAGATCCCGAACGCTTCTATCATCGAACCCAACTTCTTTTACGTGAGGAAGGCTATTTAAACTTTACGGCATACAAAACGAAAACCCAAGGGCATTTACATGTATATATTCACAAAGGGCATACCACCCTCCAAGAGGCTATTCAGCTGGGAAAAACCCTCTCCATGAAGCTTGCAGCCAAACAGCCCAAACAGTGGCGTATGTATCCAAATGACGAACAGCCGCCGGAGTATCAAATTTTAAATATTCCTTATGATGTTTATGCAAAAGAACGGGGCGCTTCATTTGCCAAACACATGTAACTCAAAGTACTTATAAATAAAGGTCAAATTTATGGAAGAAAAAACTGAACTGAATGATATTATATTAAATCAGGGAAATACCGGTAACGGAAGTAAAAAAATACTTCTTGCCGTGGCATCACTGGCAATTATTCTTATTAT
>JALUJE010000270.1 GCA_027057185.1 Helicobacteraceae bacterium
GTGCGATTGTTGGTTTGATACTTTTAAGCCGCTTGCATGATAAACAACTTAGAAATATTAATTAAATCAACGCTGTATTTTAGCAGTTAATATAAATTGTTGGGTTTGCAGCACCTTTTAAAAAAAGTGTTTAATAGATTTTCCAAGATATTTATTTCTTATGCTTTCTGCAGCAACATTGCCAGTAAATTCCCAGCGACCAGCTTTTTGAACATCTTTTTCTTCAAGAGCATTTAAATACTTTTTAATTTCAGTTTTAGTTGCCGATTGTGTAATTTCTAAAATTTCATAATAACTTAATTCTTCCACTGTCATATACCTACATATGTAATTTTTTTGGAATTATAGCTTGTTAGAGTCTTGTATTCAAGGGTTACTTGAAAATTCAACATTGGTAACAGGTACGTCAAGTAGATTGTTTCAGGATGTTTCAAGTCTTCAGTATTTTTAATTTGTTAAACGAAATACTAATTGCCTACAAATGTTTATTTTAGATTTTCATATTATTCAGCAGTACAAAAGTGTTTTGAAGATAGAATTCCCAAGCTGGTTTTACATTATATTCTCGTACTTAAAAATTGCGCAAGGAAAACAATGACAAAAATACTGATTGTCTTTGGTACAAGACCTGAAGCTATCAAAATGGCACCTTTGGTTAGAGCCTTCGAGAATCATACCGATACCTTCGAAACCAAAGTATGCGTTACGGCGCAACATCGAGAAATGCTCGATCAAGTACTCGAACTTTTTGAGATTATTCCGGAGTATGATCTGGATATTATGAAACCGGGACAGGATCTGTATGATATTACGGCTAATGTTCTGCTAGGACTCAAAAAAGTCATGAGCGATTTTCATCCGGATATTGTCTTTGTTCATGGCGATACCACAACAACACTGGCGGCATCTTTGGCGGCATTTTACCAAAAGATCCATGTCGCACATATTGAGGCAGGACTACGTACGGGGGATATCTACAGCCCTTGGCCCGAAGAGGCAAATCGTCAACTTACCACACAACTTACTCACTACCACTTCGCCCCGACTTCGACAAGTAAAGCAAACCTGTTAAAAGAGAACGTTCACGAAAAGAGCATTGTCGTTAGCGGCAATACCGTTATTGATGCACTGTTTTTGGCATTGGAAAAAATTAAAAGCAATCATACGTTGCAACACGATATTATTGCAACCCTGCAACGTCTGTATCCTTACAATCCAGAGCGAAAAATTATTTTAGTGACCGGACATCGCAGGGAGAATCATGGACAGGGATTTATTAATATTTGTGAAGCCTTGAAAGCGATTGCGCAAAATAATCGTGATATCGATATTGTTTATCCGGTACACCTCAATCCCCAGGTACAACAACCGGTCAAAGCGATTCTTTCAGATATTGACAATGTTCACCTGATTGAGCCGTTGCAGTATGAGAGTTTTATTTATCTTATGGATCAGAGCTATTTTATTATTACCGATAGTGGCGGAGTGCAGGAAGAGGCACCGAGCCTAGGCAAACCGGTTCTAGTGATGCGTGATACGACAGAACGCCCTGAAGCGCTGGACGCTGGAACTGTGAAACTCGTAGGTACCGATACGGCGACAATTATTAAAGAGGCAGAAGAACTTTTACATGTAAAAGCGTCCTTTGAAACAATGAGTCAGGCACATAATCCGTATGGAGATGGTCATGCATGTGAGAAAATTATTAATTTTATTAAGCCGTTTTATAAAGAATAACTTAAGAAGATTATGATCTTATGACAAAAGGGAATCCTCCCAAAAACCCAATGTTCCAAAATAAAGATAACGGGTCTCTGATTGGAAGGAATACCATTAATCTGCTTTTTTGCTGAATATGTTACAATGATGGCACGAATATAAAAATATTATAATTTATGAATTTTAAGGAATTAAGATGAAAAAAGCGTTTACTATGCTGGAGTTGGTGATTGTCATTGTTATTATTGGTATTTTAGCTGCGACGGTAACTCCGGCATTTCAGCGTGACACCGATGCCGAAGCCGCACAGCAGTTTATGAATCATGTCCGCTATACACAGCATCTTGCAATGGTCGATGATAAGTTTGATCCTAACCGGGCCAATTGGTTTTTGAGCCGCTGGCAGATCCGACTGAATACTAACGGAAAGTATGTCATTGGCAGTGATGACAATCTTGACGGCGATCTTGTAGAAAGTGAGTTGGCGACCAATCCTCTCGATGCTTCCAGACGGCTTGATGGTGGAATTATTACAACCGACAGTAGCATTGTAACATCAGAGCTTGATCTCAATAGTGCATACAATGCCAATATTGCCTTTTCTGCCGGATGTGGTGGTGTGGGAGTTAATCCGCTGATCATTGCGTTTGACCATTTAGGGCGACCGTTACTCGGAGATATTAGCGGTGATGCTACATCGTATCCGGTAAACCGTCTTTTAAGAAATGACTGTAATATTACCTTTAGTGGTGGTGGTGAGGGTCATGTTGTCGTAACGATTACCCCGGAGACGGGATATACGTTTATGCATTAGCCATTTTATTTATGGCGCGGTGAGAACTTAAAATTAGCAAAACACCGATGATAGCAGCAATAAATGAGGCAATGAAAATGGCAAGTTTCACCGCGCCAATGAGTGCGTCATCGACAAATGCAAGCTGCGTTATGAAAATGGACATGGTAAAGCCAATACCCCCTAAAAAGCCGACGGCAAAGATTTCACGCCAGGTTATATTATGCGGTTTGTCGATCCATTTGAGTTTGGTTGCCATATAGGTGAGACCAAAAATGCCAATTGGTTTTCCAACCAAAAGCCCCAGCAGTACTCCTAGTACAATATGTAAATGTGTGCTCATGGCACTAAAGTCAATAATGACTCCGGCATTGGAAAATGCAAAAAGCGGCATAATAAAAAAGGCGCTGAAGCCATGAAGCATATGTTCAAGTTTTACCAGAGGGTTTTGTACTTTATCGTAGCCGTTGGCAATATTTTCGAGTGCATCAATCTGGTGATGATTAAGAATGGGAATGGTATCAATGTGCGTTTCAAACTCATCAACGGCTCTTTTGGTGTTTTTAATGAAATCGTGCTCTTCAATTTTAGAGCTAATCGGCACGGCAAAAGCCAATAACACCCCGGCAATAGTTGCATGAATGCCAATACTGTGAATGAATACCCATAGGGCAATTCCCAAAACAAGATAGGGCCATAAACTCTTAACCCCTCTAATATTTAATGCCCAGATGAGTGCATAGACAATAGCAGCATGAATGAAATAGATAGAGTGAATTTCACTGGTATAGACCGTGGCAACTACAAACACCGCACCCAGATCATCGACAACGGCTAATGCAACCAAAAAAAGTTTAACGGCAGGATTTACTTTACTGCCAAGAAGCATTAAAATTCCTAACGCAAAGGCAATATCGGTTGCCATGGGAATACCAAATCCCATGGGGTTGTTGGGGTTAAAACCAACATAGATGAGTGCGGGAATGAGCATACCGCCGATGGCGGCAACAACGGGAAACGAGGCTTTTTTGACCGAGGAAAGCTCCCCAATGAGCATTTCGCGTTTAATTTCAAGTCCGACCATTAAAAAAAAGAGTGCCATAAGTCCATCGTTGATCGAGTGCATTAGACTTATGGAAGTTGTGGTTGTGGCAGGGGGGACCCCCAACGACGTATTCGGCAATTCGTGATAGGCATCTCCTAAAGAGGAATTGGCAACAATAACGGCTAACACGGTTGCGACAAAAAGAAGTACTCCGCTAAAGGCTTCTTTAGATATAAAATGTTGAAAGGTATTGATATATTTCGTCAATGGTTCCTCCTGAATTATTGGCTGTATCATAGCAGAAAATGCTATCTTAGCTGGTATGGTTGGTGTGGATTTGGAAAAAAAGAGTACAATTGTTACATGTATTTACACTCTCGACGCATCCTGTTTCAAAAGGGAATATCGGCACTATGCTTGACACTCTTTAGTCGGCGACTTTTAGCAGAGAATGTACAGCACAGCGATCTCTTCACAACGCTGCATACCGTACAGCATGACCTCTATGCAGAAACAGATACGATGCCCTCGCATGAGGCAATCAATGCCTTGGTATATTTGAAAAATGTTCTAAAACAACCCCGGGTTGCTAAGGCACATAAACGCTTTATTGTCAATGGGGTGCAGTGGCTTAACGAAGCGTCAATAGCACGCTATAAGAAGCACTACACAAAGTTAGCGGCACCGCAGCGCAACATTGTATTGCAGACTATTGTGCAGGAGCAATGGGGAAAACAGTGGATAGAGACCTTATTGACCTATATTTATGAAGCAATGCTTGGTGATCCCGTTTATGGTGGTAACCGTAATGAAGTCGGTTGGAAATGGTTACATCATACTCCAGGAAAACCTCGTCCAACCAAGGCACTGGTATGATGTATGATGTCTGCATTATTGGTAGTGGTGCCGGTGGTGCTCCCATTGCCTATGAGCTTTCTCGTGCCGGATTTAACGTTATTGTGTTGGAAAAAGGTCCTTTTTACGGTGAAGATGATTTTACCAAAGATGAGATTGCGGTGAGTCGGCGCGATCTGTATACTCCATTGCTTGAGGACGAACAGCATGTTATTTACGAACGTCAGAGTGACGGATCGACAAAGCGATATGTCGGTAGCGAGTACCAGTGGAGTTTTTGGAATGGTTCCATGGTTGGTGGGTCTTCAAATGTAATGAGTGGCTATTTTCACCGTTTCAAGCCAAATGACTTTAAGCTACGTTCTGTTTTTGGAGCGATTGAAGGGGCAAATGTTGTTGATTGGCCAATCTCCTACGAGGTGTTGGAGCCTTACTATACAAAAGTCGAAACTGTGATAGGTGTTTCGGGTACCGTGAGTACTCATCCGTTTATGGAACCACGTTCGAGAGCACATTTTCCATATCCACCTTTAGCAGAAAATGGTCTGACCCAATGGTTTGATACTGCATGTAAAACACTGGGCTATCACACTATGGTAACACCGCGAGCCATCTTGCCATACCGTGATTTAGATCGACAGGGGTGTTCGTATTCTAATTTTTGTGGCAGTTACGGCTGTGCTACGGGGGCAAAGGGGAGTGCCAGAGCTGCACTTCTACAGCGTTGTTCTGCCCGGATTGTTTCCGAGGCATTTGTATTTAGGCTTGAAAGCACGCATAACCGAGTGACTGAAGCCCATTATTTCGATAAAGACAACCGGGTGCATAAAGTGCGTGCCGGCATTTTTGTTGTTGCCGCTCAGGCAATTGAGAGCAGTCGATTATTGCTAAATTCCAAGAACCGTTATTTTCCCAAAGGGGTTGCCAATAATGCCGGTCAAGTCGGAAAAAACCTGATTTTTTCTGCCGGAGGTGTGGGAGAAGGACGTTTTGTTTTTGAATCGTTAACACCTGCGCAGCAGCAGACGTTAATGGAACCGGGGCTATTTGTGAACCGGTCGTTACAAGATTGGTACGAGTACTCTCGAAAAGGGGTGCGACAAAAAGGGGGTACGATTGATTTTCTTTTTGAACATGCCAATATTATTGCGCGATCGACCCGGGAATTTTATGATGGTGGAACCCTGTTGTGGGGTAGCGCATTGCAAGAGAAAATTCATAAACGCCTCACGCGCTCCCGTGTCTTGACATTTGAGGTTTTTAACGACTGGCTGCCTACGGACCATTGTCGGGTAGGTATTGATGAGACGGTGAGGGACAAGTACGGTATGCCGGTTGGTGCCATTTACCTTCATGCCCACCCTCATGATCTTGAAGTCGGTGAATTTTTGGCACAAAAAGCGCTAAAAGTATTGGAAAGTATGGGGGCAGTAGATATCTCCTATAGCATCTCATCCTCACCACCACCCAATCTGGTGGCGGGTGGGTGCCGCTTTGGCAACGACGCCTCAACGTCAGTCCTTGATGCCAACTGTAAAGCTCACGAGCTTGCGAATCTTTATGTGACCGATGCTAGTTTTATGCCGACAGGAGGCAGTGTTCCGTACACCTGGACTATTTATGCCAATGCTTTTCGGGTAGCCGATGTCATACACCGGCGTCTGAAAACGGCCAGGACGTAACGGCAGTCTCGTTGTTGTAAAAATAGTTGGTTGCCTCGACAAAACCCTCAACACTGCCACAGTCAAAACGTTTTCCCTGAAATTTATAGGCAATGACCATTCCTTTTTTTGCTTGATCACACAAGGCATCGGTAATCTGTAGTTCCCCGTTTTTTCCGGGTTTGGTCGTTTCAATGACGGTAAAAATATCGGGCGTTAAGATATAGCGCCCAATGATGGCAAGATTAGAAGGTGCTTGCTCGCTGCTTGGTTTTTCGACCATGTTGGAGACCATATAGACGTTGTCTTCTAGTTCATTTCCTTCAATGACACCGTATTTATGAACTTCTTCTTGAGGGACTTCCATTATGGCGACAATACAACATTTGTATTTGTTATACAGATCGATCATCTGGCGTAGTACTCCGTCGCCTTCGGGGTTGACACACAGGTCATCAGCCAAAATAACGGCAAATGGGTCTTGGTCGCCGACAAGAACTTTTCCTTTTAAAATGGCATCGCCCAAACCTTTCATCTCATTTTGTCGTGTGTAGGTAAAGGTGCAGGTGGCAATAATATGGCGAATTTCTTGTAACAGAGTCTCTTTAGAAGAATTTTTGATCTGGTGTTCGAGTTCATAAGAGATATCAAAATGATCAGTAATGGCACGTTTTCCCCGCCCAGTAATCACTGCCATGACGTCACAGCCGGCATTCATTGCTTCTTCTACACCATACTGAATAAGCGGTTTGGTTAAAATGGGCAGCATCTCTTTGGGCATTGCTTTTGTTGCGGGTAAAAATCGTGTTCCATAACCCGCCGCAGGGAATAAACATTTTTTGATCATAAAATCTCCTGTTATTTTTGGGTGGAATTATAT
>JALUJE010000271.1:0-4830 GCA_027057185.1 Helicobacteraceae bacterium
TGGGTATCATATAGCTATGAAACGTTTAAGTGAATGCATGAAAAATTCTGTGGTCAAAGTCGTAAAAATTCACACCTCTGGTCCGCTCAAACAGCGTCTGATTTCGTTGGGTATTATGAAAGATGTTACCCTCCGTGTTCTGGCACATACGGCGGCGAAAGGAACCTTGGAAATCAAGGTTGGAAAAATGCAGATTGCACTGCGTGCCGAAGAGGCACGGTGGATTGAGGTTGAAGATGTGGCGTAAGGGCATTCTAAGGGTAGACGGTACCTGCCCGGTCACGGCAAACCACATTAAGGTGGCGTTGGTCGGGCAGCCTAACGTCGGCAAAAGTATGCTGATTAACTCCATTTCCAACTCACATCTACATGTTGGTAATTTTACCGGAGTCACCGTTGAGAAATCTGAGGTGCTTTTTGATTATAAAGCATACCATTTTACCGTGGTTGATCTTCCCGGAACCTATGCGTTTTCCGATTATACTATTGAAGAACGTGTCACCAAAGAGTACCTCTGTGCCGAGTCTTATGACATGATTATTAACGTGGTGGACTCAACCAATCTGGAAAAAAATCTGCAACTGACATCTGAGTTGATGAGTCTGGGAAAAAAAATAGTCATTGCGCTGAATATGAGTGATGAGGCACAAAAAGAGGGTATTGAGATTGATGCTCCCTACCTCTCACAGCTTCTGGGCGTACCGGCGGTCAAGGTCTCTGCGGTAACGAAAATGGGTATTGACGAGCTCATTGATACCGTGGTTGCCACGTACGAACAGGAGCATCAGGAGTCAAAACTTATTTTTAGTGAACCGGTTGAAGAGGAGATTTCTCATATTGTTGACTATTTGAAAAAACACAAATATGAGACCGCTAACACGTATCGAAATGTTGCGATCAACCTGCTCAAAAACAATCAGAAAACTTATGAAGAGCTGTACGATAATCCTATCTGGACGGAGTTGCAGCCCATTTTGATTGAGGCAAGCCATCATATTGAGTTACACCATGACAGCAATGATCTCAAAGAGGCCTTTGCTGAAGAGTACTATGCGTTCAATCGCGGGATTATTGCCGAGACGGTACGTAATGTTAAAAATGATGTGCAGGAGCTGACATTAACGGAAAAAATTGACAATATTCTGATTCATCCGCTGTTTGGTCTGCCGATTTTTCTTTTTTTCATGTGGAGTCTGTTTCAGCTGACGTTTGAGATTGGCTCCATCCCCATGGAATGGATTGACGGATTGTTTGTCTGGCTGGGTGATACTGTCGGAGCGACTATTGCCAATGCGCAGATGCGCTCACTGGTAGTAGACGGCATTATTGCCGGCGTTGGAGCAGTGGTGCTGTTTGTGCCTAATATTATTATTTTGTTTATCGGTATTGCACTGTTAGAATCCACCGGCTACATGTCACGTGTTGCTTTTTTACTGGATGGGTTTTTTCACAAGTTCGGATTGCATGGACAGTCCTTCATACCACTGGTCACAGGATTTGGCTGTTCCATTCCGGCATATATGTCGGCGCGTATCTTAAAAAATGACCGGGATCGGCTCTTGACGCTTTTTGTTATTGGCTTCATGAGTTGTGGAGCCCGGCTTCCGGTCTATGTCCTGTTTGCCGGAGCATTTTTTTCTCAACAGATGGCCGGTAACGTGCTCTTTGTTATTTACATGTCGGGTGTATTTATTGGTCTTATTGCGGCAAAAGTGCTTAAAATGACGGCATTTAAAGGCGCAGATGAACCGTTTGTGATGGAGATGCCAAAATACCGTCTTCCTTCGTTGAAACTGATCTGGCATACGGTAACGACCAAGACGTTGATGTACCTTAAGAAGGCGGGTACATTTATTGCCGCAGCGTCCATGCTGGTTTGGTTTTTAAGCAACTATCCACAGAATGAGGCATTGCAGAACCGGTATGCTAGCAGCATTGCTCATGCGGCACCAAGTGAAGTGGCGGCATTGGAGAACGAACGGGCATCGGCACTGCTTGAAGCAAGTTACCTCGGGCAGATCGGTAAGTTTATTCAACCCGTTTTTGAACCCATTGGAATGGACTGGAAGATGTCCGTAGCGCTGCAGACCGGACTGGCGGCAAAAGAGGTAGTGGTCTCAACCCTTGGAGTACTGTATTCACTCGGTGCTGACGTAAACGAACAGAGTGAGTCCCTTGCTGCCGTGCTTTCAAATAATATCTCTTTTGCCTCGGCAGTAGCGTTTGTTGTGGTTATTATGACCTATTTGCCCTGCTTGGCGGCCTCTATTGTCTTTACCCGTGAAGCCGGAGGAATTAAATATTTTGTCTACCTTTTTCTCTTTACCACGATTACGGCATATTCGCTCGCATTTATTGCCTACAGAGTGACGTTAGCGATTACGGGATAACGGCCGTGGAGATTGCCGTTATTGTTCCCGTATACAATCGCGTACATACGATTGCTAGAGCCATTGAATCGATACTGGCACAGCATTACAGTGCTCGTGAAATCATTGTTGTTGATGACGGTTCTTCCGATGCCACCTCGGAGGTAGTGAAATGTTACCCTGAGGTGACGCTACTGCGTCAAAAAAACATGGGAGTTTCTGCGGCACGGAACAATGGGGTGATGATGGCATCATCGGAGTGGATCACCTTTTTGGACTCTGACGATATCTGGCATCCACAAAAACTCGAACGACAGGTCGCGTTTCATCGACAGCATCCGCACCTGCGTATCTCCTACACCGATGAGCAGTGGATTCGCAACGATGTCATCGTCAATCTTCCCAAAAAATTTGTGAAACGTCAGGAGAATCTTTACGAACGTTCTCTTGAACATTGTGTTATTGCTCCTTCGTCGGTCATGCTACACAAACAGCTCTTTGATGATATTGGCGGTTTTGATGAATCACTGGTGGTATGTGAAGATTATGATCTGTGGTTGCGTTTGCTCAAAGAGTATGAATTTGGTTTGCTGCATGAACCGCTTTTGACCAAATATGGCGGTCATGATGACCAGCTATCTACATGCTTTTGGGGTATGGATCGGTTTCGTGTACGTGCTTTGGAGCATTTACATGTAAATTATCCGAATGATTGGAAAATTGTGGAGACGTTAATACGTAAATATACACTCCTGCTTTGTGGAGCACAAAAACATCGGCGCAACAAAGAAGCGTATCACTATGGACAACGACTCGAGCACTTTCAAGCATCATTCTTTTCATAATGTGCGCTAGTGCTACCTAAGGGGCAGAACTCTTTTGTCATATTTCCTAAAATACTCTTGCAAATAAAAAAATCAATGCATATTTAAGATGCATTACAAGGAGTTTGTGATGGTTGTAACACGATTTAACCCAAGCATGCAGATGCGTGAAGTTAAGAGAGGATTTGAACTGCTCAATGCGATGCTCGATGAGGTGAGCACCAAAAGTATGGGCAGTGCACAAGGGGATTTTGTTCCGGCAATTAATACGCGAGAAGGTGAGTACGCTTATCATGTCGAAGTAGATCTGCCCGGAATGAAAAAAGACGATATTAATGTACAGGTGGAGGACAATACGCTAGTGATTTCAGGCGAGCGTAAAGTCAAAGAGGAGCTCAAAGAAGAGAACTACTATAAAGTGGAGAGTCGTTTCGGTTCATTTTCCCGGTCGTTCTCACTACCTGAAGATGCTGATCTTGAAAATATTCATGCAGAATCGGCAGATGGGGTGTTAGAGATTATTGTTCCCAAGCTTGAGAGCGCCAAAGTTGATAAAGTTAAAAAAATTGCAATTAAGTAAGGAGGATGTTATGGATATTGTAAACAGTGCAAAAACAATTGGTAGCGAGATTGAAAAGGGAGATGAGGTGGCAACACAAAAGGTGTCAGAGGCTTTTGATAACTTAGCGTCTCACCTGCCGTTTGCCAATCTAGCAAAAAAAGAAGACAGTAGTTTTCACATTGAGATTGATCTTCCGGGTGTAAAAAAGGAAGATATTGACATCAAGGTTGAAGATGATGTTCTGGTGGTAAGTGCAATACGCAAGTACAAAAATGAACTCAATGCCGACGACTATTATGTATGTGAAAGTTCCTTTGGAAAGATAGAGCGCCGGTTTATGCTGCCGGATAATATTGACACTGAACATATAGACGCGGAACTTCAGGATGGGCGGTTGGAGATTGAGTTACAAAAAACGCAAAAGGCAAAACCGAAATCCATTGCTGTTAAATAGTGAGGTGATCGATGAAAGATACGAGTTCGAAACTATTATATCTGTTAATGGCAGTGCTGATTGTCGTAGCAGTAGTGCAGAGTTATGTTATTTATGACATGAAGCACGTGCTTGAGTCAAAACATACTACGGTAGCGCCGCCTCACATTCAGCCGATGACCACATCCCCGTTTCAGGGCAGTGGTGCATCACCAATGTCTGGGGTGGATCCGTTTGCACAGATGAAAAAGATGCAAGAGGAGATGCAGAAGCATTTTGGCACATTTAATTCAATGTTCTCGAATGATCCGTTTTTCCAAGAGGTGTTTGACAAGATGTCCGTTAGCCCTCTTGCCGATTTCAAAGAGGATCGCAGCAGCTATGTTATTGAGTTGGATATTCCGGGTGCCAAGGAGCAGAATATTGAGATAAAGAGTGAAAACAATGTTGTTAAAGTTTATGCTAACAGTAATCGTAGCCAAGATGTTAACGGCACGAATTATATCCATAAGGAGCGGTATATTCAACAGTTTGAACGGAGCTTTGTGCTGCCAAATGATGCCGATACCGCCAAAATGCATAACCGTTACGAGAATGGCATTTTGACCATTACCATTCCGAAAAAAGGCTCATAGTGTTCTA
>JALUJE010000271.1:4840-6852 GCA_027057185.1 Helicobacteraceae bacterium
TTGTCCCGTGCTAGATCAAACAACCACAAGAAAGAAAAGATATGGACGGCTTGGCGGGTAAACTCTCGGGGCCGTTTTTTCTTGTGTCAAGATGACTATTTAGTATATGTTATTCATTATTTTTAACAAAGGAGATATGAAATGAAAAATATAGTGTTGTCGGCCGTAGTGGCGTCTTCTATTTTAGTCGGGAGTGTTTATGCAGAATCAGCACATACTAAAAGTGTCAAGGAGATCAATACGATTGCTGTAGAAAAAGGGCATGATACTGCCGTAGCGTCGCAAAAAAAACTCATTGAAGAGGCAATAACATCGTTAAAATTCACGCAGAAAGCATTGGTGAATCTTCAAAAAAAAGAGCGTGCAAAAGCGAAAGAAAATATTGAAAAGGCATTGGGAAAACTGGAGGTGATTTTAAGTGCGAAAAGTGCACCGAAGCTGCTTCCCATTGAGAGTACCGTAGCCGTCAATGAGTATATTGGAACCAAAGATGATATTGCTGTAGCAGTCAAAAAAGTAACGTCGCTCCTTGAAGACAACAAGGTACAAGCAGCGCGCGTACTGCTCAATACATTACAAAGCGAGATTGACGTGAGGGTAGTCAGTTTACCGTTGGCAAGTTATCCCAATGCGTTGAAACTGGCGGCACAATACCTTCAGGACAATCAGGTGAGTAAGGCACAGGGTATTCTTGAAATTGCCTTAAGTACCTTTGATACTACCATAGAGGTGGTGCCGTTACCGCTGTTGAAAGCGACAGATCTGATTGCTGTCTCTTCAGAATTCTCGAAAAATGGAGATAAGGAGCAGGCGCTGGAGTATTTGAAAGCGGCACAAGAGGAGTTGAAAGTGGCTGAAACTCTGGGTTATGTCAGTCGGTCGGATCATAGCTATGAAGTACTCTATAGCGCTATCAAATCTGTAAAAAAAGAGATTCAAGGCAAAAACAGAGCGGAAAAACTTTTTGATGCTCTAAAAGGAAAACTTAAAGATTTTAAAGACAAAGTCTTTTCAGACAACAAATAGATTCTACAGTATTGGTGCTTGTCTGGTATACGATGGGTACCATGGAGGAGGGTGTCTCATGAAAGAGTTGATGACAATCTATAAAGACAATCGTGATAGGATTAGAAAATATATTTTTGATACAATTGATACTATGGGAAAACCGACGCTCTCAGAGGAGGAGTTGCGACGTTTTTTCCCAATATTTCACTCCTTAGAGTCCATTTATGCCGTGGACGGAGAATATAGCCAGATTACGCCCCTCTATTTGGAAGGATCTAAAGAGACAACACGTGTCAACAGTATTGTTACATCACTGCAGGAGAACATCTCTTTGGATGAGAATGGGGAATATATGAGCTCGGCATATCTCTCCTCACGCGATGGTAAACCCGTGATTACCGTATCGAAACGGATATCGGAAAATGAGATGATGATTCTTAATTTTAATCTTTTGCGGCTGCTTGAGGAGCTGCATTTGATTAATAAAGCAAATGTTTTCAATGCGATGAGTCGGTTTATTTATGCGTCTATCGGCTACAGTTTAAGCTTCTTTGCCGTTATTTTAGTGTTTTATTCTCTGTTTAATTTTATCTACTATAGTCTGGATGAAGGGGTCAATATTTTTCAGTCTATTTTTAAATCTACGATTGCACTTACTTTGGGTCTGGCCGTTTTTGACTTGGCAAAGAATCTTCTTGAACATGAAGTAGTATACAAAGAACATTTTAGAGAGTCACACGGTTCAAAAGTATTGTTGGAAAAATTTCTGATCTCTATTATTATTGCACTCTCTATTGAAGCGCTGATGACGGTCTTTAAGATTGCACTGTCCGATTATAAAGATATTATCTATGCCGTTTATCTCATATTGGCCGTTTCGGTTATGATTATAGCAATGAGTTTTTTGACACGAACAACGAAAAAGGATACCGCCTCGCACGATAACAATTAATATATAGTTTGTTGATAGGATTACTTGACAATAAAAATAATATAGTCTATAC
>JALUJE010000272.1 GCA_027057185.1 Helicobacteraceae bacterium
AACGGCGCCTTCGGTATCTGGGTTTTCACCCCAAACAATACATCCTTCTGTAGGACATGCTGTTGCACATGCTGGCTCATCGTGGTGACCTATACACTCGACACATTTGTCTGCATAGACATAATAGATCTCCTCACCTGTCGGGTTATCATCCTCATCAACAATTGCTTCTGTTGGACATTCGTCAATACAAGCACCACAGTTGATACAAGTGTCATTAATAATTACAGCCATAAAATCTCCTATTGTTTAGTACTGAAAACTATACCAATAAGAGTTTTAAACGTAGCTAAAAGCACTGTGTTACCTCCACATATTTAAAGGCAGATCCTATTTTCACATCTGCCTCATGCCCTCACAGTCCTAAAAACTTTTGAATGGCATCAACTTTATCGGTTCTTTCCCATGTAAATTCATCAATTTCACGTCCAAAATGTCCATATGCTGCCGTTTTTCTATAGATAGGACGCAACAGATCAAGCGTATCAATAATACCTTTTGGCGTCAGATCAAACAGTGCTTTTACACATGCTTCTAAGCGTGCTTCTGCAACTTTTGCCGTGCCGTGAGTATCGACCATAATGGAGATCGGCTTGACCACACCGATGGCATATGCCACTTGAATCGTAGCACGTTCACATGCGCCTGATGCCACTAAATTTTTTGCCACATAACGCGCGGCATATGCTGCGGAACGGTCTACCTTGGTAGGATCTTTGCCACTAAAAGCACCCCCGCCGTGAGGACAGCTTCCGCCATAAGTATCGACAATGATTTTACGACCCGTCAGTCCAGCATCTCCCTGAGGACCGCCAATAACAAATTTACCGGTCGGGTTAATATGATATTTTACGTCACTGCTAAGCAGTGCTTCTGGAATAACATGCCGTATGACCTGTTCTATCACATCACGATGCAATTGTGCCTGATCGACATTGTCATGGTGTTGGGTTGACACTACAACGGTATCAACACTGACAGGTTTGTTATCAACATATTTCACACTAATTTGCGCTTTACCGTCAGGTCGCAAATAGGGAACGATTCCCTCCTTGCGTACCTGAGCCAGCCGCTCGGTGAGACGATGTGCCAGATGAATGGGCAGCGGCATCAGCTCTTTAGTCTCTTTGCAGGCATATCCGAACATCAACCCCTGATCTCCCGCACCAATATCACCACCTTGCTGATCGACTCCTTGGTTAATATCGGCAGACTGCTCGCCAATACCGTTAAGAACAGCAGCAGAGCGTGAATCAAAACCGTAACGTGCATCAATATAGCCGATCTCTTCTATGACCCTGCGTGCAATATCTTGCATCGGTGCATAGCAGGTAGTTTTGAGTTCACCCGCTATCATACAAAACCCATTGGATACCATAGTCTCGCACGCTACCCGAGCCTTGGGGTCATGCTCAATAATATAGTCTAAAATAGCATCGCTGATCTGGTCTGCCATTTTGTCGGGGTGCCCTTCGGTTACAGACTCGGAAGTAAATATATACTCTTGACTCAATCGATTTCCTTTACATGTAAAAAATTATATGTGATTATAGCGCAGATGCTTAATCTATGCTCTTGCTGATAGCCTGATCCATCTGCTTCATACGCCTCTCGTTCTCATAGAGCTGGTAATTTTTTCGTACATAGGCCTGAAGCACAATTTTGATGTCGTTATTGCCTTCAACATTGAAATCATCCTGCATGGCATGACTCGAGTAAGCGGCAAACTCCTCCTCCACATCGATATTGAACGGGGTAGAATTAATACGAAGGCTAAGCTTTTTTTTCATAGATACGTCTTTCTTCTACGAAAGAATACCCTCGATTTTATTGACAATTTCTTCAATTTCAAGATCTTTCATGGCATTCTCTTCTCTAAGACGCTCTAGCTCTTCATCTTTACCACCGCTTTGTGAGCGTAAGGTAATCAATTCGTTTCGAATGCTCTCGTTCTCGCGTTGTAACTCTTCATATTTTTGTAAAATC
>JALUJE010000273.1 GCA_027057185.1 Helicobacteraceae bacterium
TTGTGATGCTGCCATGGCAATAATATCTTGATGTTCTTGTGCAAGTTTTTCAAAAGAATGCTTGTTGAAGGTCAACTCCAAAATAGAACCCGGTTCATGCCAGCCGGAGTAATAGTATGGTGCTACTTTGTAAAAACCCATTCTAACATCAAGTGCCGGACCGACCCATTCGGTTGCATCAATAACACCACGTTCCAAAGATGTATAGATCTCACCGGCAGGCAATAAAATCGGATTCACTCCCAATGTAGCAAATACTTCTGCTGCAAGTCCGGGAACACGCATTTTTAAACCCTGCATATCTTGAAGTGAATGAATCGGTTTTCGAAACCATCCACCCATCTGAATATTGGTATTTCCGCCTAAAAAAGGGTATAAATTATATTTTGCATAGAGTTCACGCCATAATTCCAGTCCATCGCCAAAGAGCATCCATGCATTGATCTCCTCGGCGGTAAAACCGAAGGGAAAGCCGCTAAAAAGTGAAAAGGCACTGTTTTTACCTTTCCAGTAGTACGGCCCTGAATGAAACATATCAATCTGACCGCTACTGGCAGCATCAAAGACTGCTAGAGCCGGAACCAGAGTGTTTTTTGGATAGAGTTTAATTTCCAAAGAGCCGCCACTTGCCCCCTTGACACGTTTTACAAATGCTTCTACCCCTGTACCCATAATGGGGAAATGTGCCGGCCAGCTTGTTGCCAGCTTCAGTATTGTTTTTCTGTTTTTATTGATATGGACTCTTTTTGGATCATCATCATGATGTTTGGGATGTTTAGTATAGTCAATGGCAACACGATTATTCTCATTACATCCACTCAATACTAAGCCGCCGCCTGCCATCGATACCGCAGTGATAAACGTTCTTCTATTCATGAAAATTTCCTTATAGGGTAAATGTTAATTGTCTTGTGTGTTTGAGCGTTTCAAAGGACTCTTTTAGTGTACTCTCATGCAGTAATAACAAGAAATTAAAGCATATCTCACGCAGTTTTGGCATAATATCGTCCGTATGACGATAGGTTTCATAGGTCATAGTATCATACGCTCTTACTGAAAAATTTTCAGGAGTCATAATGACAATAGTTGCCCATGAAGCATGTTTTTTTAGAAAGTCCTGAGCCTGAAGAAAAAGGGCAGGATCGTTCTCAAAAATAATAACACATTCACTACTGCCAAATTCGCGCCGCTGTAGGGCTCTGCTGAGAAAGAGGGGTTCAAAGTGTTTTAATGATGCCAGTCGTGCCAGGGTATAGGCATGATTTCTGGATTTTAAAACATTGAGTATACGCTCTAAATAAGGCAATAGCAAAGGGGAAATCCGCACGTTTTCATAATAGCGACCATCAAATAAAAAACTACTCTCAAACAGTGATGTCTCAAACGATGTCAGAGGAGAGGTAATGCTCATATCGAGCGATTTACATGTAGGAAATAGTGCCGTACTTTGAGACAGGGCGTCATCTATCAACAACAGCGAATTTTTACGGCAAGCGTGAATCATTTGTGCCATCGCTTCAATGGTTGTAGAGCGCAATATCAATAAGGGGTCACGTTCTGCATGGAGGAGCTCAAAAAAATCTAACTCAAGAGGTGCACATGAAAAAACTTCCATCTGGTATTGCAATAACTGATGGCGTAAAATTTTTTCAACGGCTTCATGAACATTTTCTACCCGAATCCAGGCAATTTCACGGTCACTGATATCGATATCTTGATCATAAATCAGGGCATAGGCACCATTGGCGATAGCCTCTTCATAGTGGCTACTCTGTGCATCCGTGACCACAAAAAGATCTCCACGTTTGACGTGAGTACTTTGAACAACAATATTGTGGTAGTCCCGTACACTGGGGGTATTCTCCAGTATTCCAAAGGTT
Organism: Helicobacteraceae bacterium; assembly: GCA_027057185.1. Classification (GTDB taxonomy): domain Bacteria; phylum Campylobacterota; class Campylobacteria; order Campylobacterales; family Sulfurimonadaceae; genus QNZR01. Next base: position 1,881 of record JALUJE010000273.1, read on the forward strand.
AACGAGACAACATTTTCAATGAGCATGCAGCAATTTAGCCAATCGGCGTGCCGACGGCTTTTGGTTTTTCCGGACGAATTAGTGAGAGTCCGTCACG
>JALUJE010000274.1 GCA_027057185.1 Helicobacteraceae bacterium
GGTGAACCAATATTAGTACCAGAAAGAGTCAATATTTTAGGCAAAGAGTTTGATGCCATACAATTTAATACCGTACAACGAGCACGAGCATATGGTGAGTATAATTTTGCTTTGAGTGGTGGGGTTTATCCAATGTCTTCAGTAGAAAAAATGCGTAAATCTTGCGACTTCAATGTCGATGCTTTGCTAGGAAAATAGTGATGAATCTGTTTAAGTGAAAAATAAATAGCAACATGATAGTATCTGTTTAATATTAACCCTCAAGGAACATTCCATGCACCGCTATTTACATGTAATTTTATTAATCCTTTTTACTCTTCTTTCCCAAGGCTGCTCTTCCACCGAAAACACTGACGAAGCGTTTGTACTTGAAACCCCGCAAATTGAGAGTACAACATCGTCACCGGAGAGTAATGTATCTGAAATCATTGTTCATGGTCAAGCGGGTGCTGCCGTTTATGTCAATGGCAAACAGGTAGCCACCATCAACCAAGAAGGCACTGCCGTCATTACATTAGAGATGCCACAAGATGAAGCATCCGGCGTGGCGACACTGGTTTTAAAAGATGAAGCAGGCAATGAAAGTGAACCGGTAGTGTTTACACTGACTCATGAGAATTCTCAAACTCCTGACGTTAACAGTTCAGAAGAAGATAACAAACAAGAAAATAATAACTCAACAGATAATGGCGATGGTAATGTTTCTGTAGATGATGACAATGGTTCCGTGACAACCCCACCTGTCACCACACCACACCCAGCCATAATAACGCTAACATCTCTGACCCTTACCGCCGACAACACCACGCTAAGTAAAGATACCAACACCACAGTAAAAGTTATGGCAACCTTTAGTGACAATAGCCGCAAAGAAGTTACCCAACAGGTAACATGGAATATGACTCCAAAGAACGCGTTACGCATGAACAACCGTAATCTACAAGCAGTGAATGACGGAAACATCACCCTTCAAGCAACACTAGGAAATAAACACTCTAATATTTTACATGTAAATGTTTTTTGGGAGATACACGGGTATCGCTTGCCACCCATGCCCGATGAGAAACTCAATAACGCAACACTCTTAGGCATTGACTCCAATAACAACGGAGTACGAGATGATGTCGAGCGGTGGATTTATGAGACGTACGATACCTACATTCCTTGTGTTGAAAAAGTAATTTATGTTGATGTGACACTAACCAGTGGAGAAATAAAAAGAGTGAAATCTTATGAGGATGTCTGCGAAGATAAAGCCGTGCCGTATCATCAAATTGTAAGAGAAATTGCCATGCAAGGAGCAAGAGCGGCACAGATTATTATTGTTGAGCCGAAGAAAGCCAGGGAGACTACGAAGTTTATGGATGCGGCACAAAATTGTTATTTCTATTTTAGTACAGCTGCAGAAAGACAAGGTGAACCAATATTAGTACCAGAAAGAGTCAATATTTTAGGCAAAGAGTTTGATGCCATACAATTTAATACCGTACAACGAGCACGAGCATATGGAGAGTATAACTTTGCACTTAGTGGTGGGGTTTACTCTGCAAATGAGACTGATGAAGAGTTGCGTCAAGGATGTGATTTTGATGTCGATGCTTTGCTAGGAAAATAGTGATGAAAAAGATTACTGTTTTACTGACACTGCTTACAAGTCTCCTCTTTGCAGAGATTAATGAGTGCCAAAGTGATATCTATTATGGCAATGGCATTATGACGACGAAAAAAGAGGCGCGGCACTCTTTGTATAGAGTTCTTAAGCCAGCTATCCTCAAAGAAATTTATGGTGGCGATGAAGTAAAAATGAACAAACGCCATTACTTTGATTTATCCTACAACTACTCTGCCAAAGAGAAATTTGGTGACACAGCTATTGCAAAAGCACTTGATTTACTGGAGTCGTATTCACAGCTTGGTAATACCTCATTTGGGTGGAAAGCAGCAGATATTTTAATAGGCTATGCCGGAGGTAGCATTGCTTTTGTGAGTAAGTGGACCGCAAAACGAGTTGCTAAAGACCTCATGAAAAGAGGTCTGCCCAAGATGGCGGCAGAGTTTTTAGCAGATGAAATTGTTGGAGCAGGAAAAAACGCGTTAATACAAATAGCAGAAGCATTAAATGATTACGATGTTGATAAAATTCACGATAAAGACCTTAAAGAGATGGTGGAAAAATATACTACGAGCATAAAAGATGGTCATGGTGTTATTTTAATAACCCATTCTCAAGGGAATCTTTTTGCGGTAGAGGCAACTAACAGAGTGCTATTTAGCATGGGAGAGACAGAGTTTAAAGATTGGATGCGAAAGTATGTTTACCATGTTAGCATTGCCTCACCCGCAACAAAGTTTGCTTCAGATAACTCTTGGTTAATTTCTCTTGACAATGATGTCGTAGCAAATAACCCCGGTTCGGTAGGAACTAACTTTCGTAATCCAGTTCGTTATTTTACCCACAAGGCAGATAGTATTACTCCAGCAATGACTCCTGATGCCATGAATGAGTGGATACATAATCCTCCCATAGATGCTTCATCACCTGATGGCTACTGGCTTGATGGGGCTGTCCCACCAAATTTCACAAAAAAAATACAAGCAGATACCGGATTTGACTCTTACGGCGTTATGCAAGAATTTACCATGCACGTTGTACCTGATGAATGGGAATATTTACAAACAGACTTCCATGCTTTTAATTACTATATGGGACTTACTGCATTTCAAGCAAATATTGGTGGGGGAAAAGTAGTAACACAAAAGTCTGAAAAAACAAGAGAAGGAGTTATTGACGGTATTCGAAGTGCGATTAAAATGCATAAAGAGGCTCCTTCGCAATGGAAAAAAAGCAAAGAGGTAGGCTGTTTATGTACAGATAAACGCATTCAAGTAGTGCATAGGTTTGATTCAGCACTCAATGCTAAGTTGGCAGCGTCAAAGGTTTTTGATTTTAATGAAGAGGGAAAAATTTATCCTGTAAATAATTCTTATGTTAGAGCAAAATGCGGTGGCGAGACGGTAACACAAGTAAAAAAAGAGAGTGTCTGTTATGAGCTTTTAGGTGATACATCGGACGTGATCGGTCAAATAGAGGGTAAACCTAACGACGATCTTTCCATATCGCCAGGTCTGTTTACGGCACAACTGAGCTGGCAAACAACGAGTGTAGAGATGCAAATGAGTAATTCACTTATGCCTCAAAGTGTTAGCGGCTGCGGTATTACAATGCTTAGCTCTGCGGGTTTAACGCTTTTGGGTGTTTACCCGGGTACCTATGCGCTCAATGTCACGGCAGATGGCTATGAAGACCTTAACGATACCAATCTTTCTGACCCTGTGACACTGAGTGTTAAAGCAGTAAGTGTAGCAAAAAGTGATGTGTTTACCGTCACACATGCCTCTGAATATGCGCATCTTGGTCATGATGGTCATGTGGCAGATATTGTTATAACCAGACCTGACCCTATTGAGCCGCCTAGATTTGAGTTGATTCCATCTTTTGGAGGCTATAGTGGCAGTGGTGGCGGTGGCAGCGGCGGTGGCAGCGTGAGCAGTAGCAGTTTTTACCATGTGAATGTCCCGACGTTTACTACTGTTGTTGAGCCTCCTTTGTGTGCACCGGCTAAAAGCTGCGGTTGTTTACCCTGTAAATACAACATACTTATGTATCTTAATCAGACGCGATTGGGACCTATTAGCGGTGCAAACTATATGCTCTACAAGGCTACTGAGGAGGATGATGCCAATAGAGAAATACTTTATGAAGGCATCACCACCATAAGTAATGAGATAGATAAGGCAGGAATCCTTTCACTTCCCGTTCCCTACAAAGGAGAAGAACCGCGAAATGATGAAGAACGTGAGTTGATGCAAAAAATTGCAGACTATGACGGGGATTTCATTTTAGAAGTCAGCGGCGGTTTTGATATAGATAGAAATGATGACTTGAAGGTAGATAGCAGTTTTACTCAAGTCAATGGTAAGCTTCATATGATTTTAAGTAAAGAAAATCTGCTTGAAAATGACTATAAAGTTAATATTTTAACCGAAATAGCCTATCAGGTCTCCAGAGATCTTTTGGGTAAAAATTATGACCAAGAGCGTCTGCAAGCCAGACTCGATGATGTAGCAAAAAGAGTACTCATTGAAAAACTTTATGCTGAAGAGGCGCAACCTTTGGGTAGAGATAATCTTTTTTACTGGATTCCCTCGGCACATAAAAACTGGCTTGTAAAGCCCTATGATGATACACTTACTCCTATTGTAAATAAAATATATGCCGGAGATGATATATTTGATGATGCCTATGAGTATGTTTATGACGGTGTTTTTGATAATGTCGTGCCATTAGTGAAAAGTCAATGGTTTAAAGTAAGTGAAGATGCGAGTGAGGGTACACTCATTGGCACAATTGTAGTGGAGCGTGAAGGCAACAGCAGTATTACGGCTTACCATATCAGTGGAGAAGGGAGTGAACTTTTTAACATAGATAGCGATGGCGGAGTATTTTTATCTGAAGGGAAACACCTTGATTATGAAAACTCTCAACTTCATAAATTGGTGCTTGTCGCAGAGAACGCTGATGGACAGAGCCGTCCTGTAACATTGTCTATAGTTGTAGAAAACATCAAAGATGCTCCTGAAGATATTGGATTTGAAGGGGGTGTCATTGCTGAAGATGCAAGCAGTGGCGATCTTGCAGGAACCATAAAGTTTGACGAAGGAGCTGCACCCATACAGAAGATTGACATGGGAGGAGTCGATAAAGACTCGTTTAGGGTTGACGTAGACGGTAAGATTTATGTCAGCGACGCAGCAAATTTTGATTATGAGAAACGAAATACAGCCAACATTACACTACAAGCATTTAATAGTTACGGTGGTAGTAGGATTATTCCAATTAGAATCGCAATTACTGATGCGGTTGACACGCCTATTGTGCAGATGTTAGATGTTCATCTTGAGGAAAATGCTACGGTTTCTCAAGAAGTAGGCAACGTAACCATCTTAAGTAACGACCCCTTGTTAGAGGTTAATCTTACCGGTAGTGGAAGCGAAAATTTTGCTATTGATCTAGACGGTAGAATTACCGTGGCATCAGCGGCACAGATTGATTATGAGGCGAGAAACAATTATGTATTGCAGGTAGTAGCTACAAATGTACAAGGAGTCGGCAGAGCGGGCACTGTCATCATTCGTATTGATAACGTTGTTGATGCACCACAACTTAAAGAGACGGTGTTACATGTATTTGACAACAGTGCAATGAACTCAGTTGTCGGTAACATACTGCTTGATACTCATGGCAGTTCTGAAATTACAGGCTATAAGCTCTATGGCACCGGACATGAAAACTTTGCGGTAGATACAGACGGAACCGTCACATTGAGCAATAATCAACTCGATCGTAGTGATCAGAAGTATTTCAAACTGTTCGCAACAGCCAGCAATGCCGATGGTGAGAGTGTATTGACAAAACTTCTTATTTATGTTGATACGCAACAACCTATTTTAGATTCTTTGCACAGTTATGTTTATGAAGATGCCCAAGAGGGAACTGACATTGGAACAATCAATGTCAGAAGCAGTGTAGGTCCAATCAGTGCTGCCAGGCTTGAGGGAGAAGGGAGTGACAATTTTACTATTGACTTAAATCTAAATATTAAAGTAGCAAGCGGTGCACACCTTAACTATGAAGAAAAAAGAAATTATAATTTAACCGTTATTGCTACCAATAGTGCAGGAGAGGGCGATCCGGCAGCCGTCTATATTAGAGTGCTTGACAGAGATGACTCCATGGTCATTGACGGTTTTTCCAGCACAATATATGAAGATATCACTAGTGAGAGTGTCATAGGTGTAGTGTCGGTTCGTGGCACAGGCGACCATGTTATTGACCATTTTCTTTTAAGTGGTGATGGTAGTGAGAACTTTATGGTTGATTCTTTGGGAACCGTCAAAATTTCTCAACATGCAAATTTTGATAATAAGCTCGATGACTACTATAGAGTAAATGTCGTGGCGGTAAGTAGTACAGGAGAGAAAAGTAATGTAGCCTATCTGGATATATCCATAGCAGATAATGTATCGAAACGCCCGATACTAGAACCTTTTTCAGCAACAGTTGATGCAAATAGTCCTGTCGGTACAGTTGTTGGCAACATGAAACTTTTATCTAATGACAATGACCCAATACTAGAGTATGAAATTTTAAATTCTTTTATTGCTAAGCAGTTCTCAATTGATAAAGCGGGGACGATAACAATAGCCAAACTCCTTGATTATGAAAGTCAAAAAATTTATACGTTTAATGTCATAGCTAAAAGTAGAACAACCGAAAGTGAGCCGGTATCTGTTACTATTGAAGTGAAAAATTTACCTGATGCAGCTCCCGTCATACAAGGTTTTGTTAAAAAGCTTGAAGAAAACACTGCGGCAAACCGTGTAGTTGGAAAGGTTGAAGTCACCTCGGAAGATGACGTTGCGATTACGTCTTTTACATTGCGTGGTGAAGGTAGTGCCGATTTTACTATTGATGACAATGGAACCATCAAAGTGGCATCAAACGCAATATTAGATTATGAAGCAAGAAAAAACTATGAGCTTCGTGTTGTGGCAAACAGTAGTGCCGGAAATAGTAATGAAGCTTTAGTGTTAATTCAGATTCTTGATGTAGGGTATCCTCCAGTTATTGAGGGCTTTTCCAGTAAGATTAAAATAAACTCTGATGTTGGCAGCACAGTTGGCAAC
>JALUJE010000275.1 GCA_027057185.1 Helicobacteraceae bacterium
ATTACCAGCAATTGGGTTGGCGGAACCTGCTGCGTCCCCAATGCTTGACGCAAAAAACCAAACACAATGACAAAACGGGTAAATGTCGTCATCACCAGCACCAAACTCGGTGCCAAAAAAAGAATAGTCAGGAGCATCAGCACATTGAGAGAGCTCACCAGTTGTTCAGGCGACTCCGGTGTTGAAAGGGAAAAGTTCATTGTCGGAACTGCTGCAGTCTCGGCAAAAAGTGTTCCCACTAACAACAGTAATGTCACAGCTAATTTCATTGTGGAGTCGTCGCAGCTTTATCTAAGACACTCTTTTTGGTGAGTGCCTCTTGTTCATCGTCAACACCACTAAAGTGCAATTCAACCCGTCGATTACGTTCCCGACCTTTTTTCGTAGCATTGGTGGCCAGTGGACGGTACATGGAAAAGGCTGCAGCATGAATACGCTCAGGAGCCACGCCATCAATCAGCAGCTCTTTAAGTACTGAAAGTGCCCGCGCAGCAGAAAGTTCCCAGTTGTCTTTGTAAGGACTATCTCCTGCTGGAGGCACATTATCGGTATGACCACGTACACTTACCTCCACCTTGTTAGGAAGCTGGTCAACAATCAGGGCAATCCGTTTTAAAAACAGTATGGCATCTTCATTCTCAATTTTAGCACTACCGGGTTTAAAAAGTAGTGCGGAAGGAAGCTGAATCACAAAGCCATCTTGTGCCTCCTCAATAGAGATTGAAGGACCATGACCTTTTTCCATCATCTCATTGGCATCCATAATTGCCTGCGCTACCTTATTAACCTGTTCGGAAGTTTCATCCTGACTCTCAATAGGCGTCGATTCTTGAATACGCTGCTTAGAAATTTCAGTTTTGGTACCGCCTTCTAAAACGCTCATGGCACCGGCAAGTGAACCGATTGCCTCGGAAACTTTTTTCGCATCCATACTTGACATCGAGAGTAACAAAACAAAGAAACAGAGTAGTAGACTCATCAAATCCCCAAATGCCGCCAACCACGCCGGAAGACACTTTTCACATTCAGGACATTTCTTTTTAGCCATAGTGTTACGTCCTAATCAAACTGGCTGACACGATCGTTCGGTGCTAGAAACGAGAGCAACTTTGCTTCTAATGTACGGGGATTATCACCGGCCTGAATGGACATAATCCCTTCTAAAATCATCTCTTTAATGGTATTCTCTTCATCATTTCGTATGTTCAAAATATTGGCAATAGGCGTTCCGAAAATATTACCGATCATTGCACCGTACATCGTTGTAAGTAGCGCCACTGCCATTGAAGGACCAATGGCAGAAGGGTCTGCCATATTCAAAAGCATCGCCACCAGACCAATGAGCGTTCCGACCATTCCCATTGCACCAGCAAGTCCTGCCCACTGATCAAAAATGGAGGCATGTGTTTTATGACGGCTACTGGTCTGATCCATCTCAATTTCCAGAAGCTCCCGAATGGTATCGGGCTCATTGCCGTCAACTGCCATGGAAAGCCCTTTTTTTAAAAATGCATTATCTTCCGTATTGGCCGCCGCTTCTAAAGAAAGAATCCCGTCACGCCGTGCTTGCGTTGCATACTCTACCAATTTTTTAATTAACTCCGAAGCATCCACCTGAGGTGGCTTGATCGCCACCATAAAAACTTTGGTAAACTGTTTCATCTGCTCGGGTTTAAACGAGATCATCAATGCTCCGATAGAGCCTCCAATAACAATTAAAACAGAGGGAATATCAATATACGCCCCAATACCGACACCCATAGCCATCGCACCAAATAGCAGTGCTAAGATCAACACCATACCTATGACGGTACCTAAATCCATTCGAACACCTCAAAAAAATTTCTACATGTAAATCGGCATTATCATAGCACAAATAAAATTAAGCAATATGGTGAATTAATATTTTTCTAGGTAAATTTATACAAATGAACCTTTGATTGAAAATAATTGGGTAAAATTACAAT
>JALUJE010000276.1 GCA_027057185.1 Helicobacteraceae bacterium
TAAGACGACAACAACGGAGATTAGCAAAAAGTCGGCTGTCGATTCGTTGAATGATGCGGGGGATTTGTATTAATGAAACATTTTTACGATAAGTACCGTTTTTTATTTCTGAGACGATTGACGCAGCTTGGTTTGTTGTTGCTTTATATGACGGGCAGCTATTGGGGATGGACCTTTTTGATGGGAAATTTAAGTTCTTCATCACTTCTGGGATTCCTTCCGCTAAGTGACCCGTACGCTGTTTTGCAGATGTTTGTAGCAGGTGCCGCATTGAGTACCAATTTGCTTCTTGGTGCGGCAATTATTGTGTTGTTTTATATGGTCATAGGGGGACGTGCATTTTGCAGCTGGGTTTGTCCGGTCAATATGATTACCGATGCAGCCAACTATTGTCGACGTACGTTTGACTTTGATAAAATACAGAAAAAACAGCCTGCGTCACGTCAGATACGCTACTGGATTATTGGGCTGAGTCTCATCATTTCAGCAGCGTTTGGTGTGGCCGCATTTGAATTTATTTCACCGGTATCCATGGTACACCGCGGTATTATTTTTGGTCTTGGGTTTGGTTGGGCAGCGATGCTCGTTATTTTTCTTTTTGATCTGTTTGTACTGAAGAACGGCTGGTGTGGACATATTTGTCCTATTGGCGGGTTTTACTCGCTGATTGGACGATTCAGTCTGTTTCGTGTCCATCATAATGAAGCCCATTGTACACTGTGCATGAAGTGTAAAGTGGTATGCCCTGAATCTCAGGTACTTCATATGATTGGCAAGAAGAGCATACCGGTATTGTCGGGTGAATGTACAAACTGCGGTCGATGTGTTGAAGTATGTGATGATGATGCTTTAGAATTTTCCATTCGAAAAGTTCTGAAAGCTTCTACGTCACAACCGTTAAAAGAAAAAATATCATAGGAGAAAAGATGAAACTTGAAAATCAACTAACCATTGGTCTGCTAACAGCCATAGTGCTCTTAGCGGGATGCAATGAAGCAAGCAGTGCTGTTCCGGCAGCTCAAAAGTCAGTGACGCAACAGGTGGTCAGTGAGGAGTCTTTGGGATTGCGAAAGACCAATCTCTACACTGAATCAGATACTACGGCAGATAAAACTAGTTACACCAAAAGTGCGGCGGGGGAGTCTAAAAAATTCGCAAGAGCATTTCAGGATGCGCCACCAATGATTCCACACAGTACGGAAGGAATGCTGCCTATCACGATCAAAAACAATGCATGTACGGGATGCCATCTGCCTGAAGTGGCGAAAGATATGGGAGCAACACCTATTCCGGCATCACACTTTACGAACTTTAGACCAAGTAAGTCGTACGCCATCGAAGGGGTGAATACATCCAGTGAAAAACTGGCACATATTTCCATTAAACCAGAGAAAAAACTGGTTGGAGCACGTTTTAACTGTACTCAGTGTCATGCACCGCAGTCTACGGGAAAATTGGCTGTCAGCAATACCTTTAAACCGGAATATTCCGATCCGGACGGAGACAAAAAGTCAAGTTGGAACGGCTCACGATTTACAGAATATCTAAACACACTCAAGTAATCGCATGAAGAGAAGAGAGCTTTTTGGTTCTCTTGCTTCAGCCTTTACGCCCAAGCAAGAGCTTTTAGTTCGTCCGCCATATGTAAGTGAGCATGTGGTTTTTGAGCAGGAGTGTGCTCGATGTGAGGGCAAGTGTGCCACTGTTTGTGAAGAGCAAATTATCCACATAGGTGAGGATAAAACACCTCGTTTGTTCTTTGGTGAGAGTGGGTGTACCTATTGTGACGAATGTGCCAAAGTCTGTGAATACGGTGTGTTGCATATCAGTAATAAGGTGCCGATTGCCGCGACATTTGAGATTGATGTGGTGGCATGTATGAGCTGGCATCATGTGATGTGTTTTTCCTGTAAAGATCCCTGTTTGGACGATGCCATTATTTTTAACGGAGTGTTTCGTCCTGAGATTGACACGAGTAAATGTACATCATGCGGTTTTTGTGTTAGAGTATGTCCGACAAATGCTATTAGGGTGGAGGTAAAACAATATGGGTAAAGTAGTCATTAAGTCCAATATTGAGTCAAATGGAATCGGTGGTTGGTGGATTCGACTGACCGATACGATAGACGGACGGGAGCTGTTCTGTAACGATATGGCAGAATTTGAAAAGAATATTGAGCTGATGGGCGGTGATTATGGTGGTGATATCGAGGTACAGTGGAGTAGAGACCCCAATATAACGCCGGAACATTTTCATGAAGTCGAGCTGGCTATTCATGCCCATAAGGTTGAAATGGGAATAGAGACACCATGAAAATATTGTTTTTGCTAGGTACTTTGATCATAACACTGTTAGCCATAGAGAGTCTGAAACCCGATTTTTCGCTGCAGGCTAGTGGCAATGTTCAGGCTATGGTACATCAGCATGATCTGTTGTATGCGGCCACGAGCAACAGCAGCGTTGAAGTTTTCAGTCTGAAAACCAGAGCGTTGGTACGTAAAATCGAAATTCCTTATATTAAAGATTTTATGGGTGAGAAGATGCCATCAAAAATCTACTCGCTGGATGTTCGTCATCATAGGATTGTTTTTATTTCTGAAGGGAAAAGAGGGTATCGGAACCTTTGGCTAGACAATAATGGAACGTTGAAAAAAATCATTGATGTTAGCCAGAAATGGTTTATGCGAAAAGTGATGTTTGTTGATGATACGCATGTGCTTATTGCTCTACTGAGTAATGAGCTGATATTGTATGATATGGCTACGAATACAGTGCGTTATAACAAGCAAATCAGTGCGTCATCTTTTTCCGACTTTATGCTGAGTGAAGACAAAAAAACATATGCTGCTACCGATGAAAGCGGTGCGGTGCATCTGGTTGAGACGCAAACAGCACGTATTCAGAAGACGCTTGAAGGACAAAACCTCGACAAAGTATATCAGCTTGATTACAAACAAGGTGTCATCCTAACTGCGGGTCAGGACCGCCGGTGTGTAGTGTACGAGAAAGACGGCAGTGCCTCATACTTGATGTTTCATTTTTTACTGTATAGTTGCGCATTGAGTCCGGATGCCGCACGCGCAGCCGTGGCATATGATGAAGAGAATGATATTCTCATTTTTGCAACACATACGAAAAGCAAACAATATAATTTAGTCGGACAAAATGCCACATTGACGCAAATTTTATTTTTGGATGCGTTGCATGTTGCTGCTAGCAGTGAGAGTAGCACCATCAATTTTTGGACATTAAAATAGGAGAGAATTTATGAATATTTCGAGTATTGTGGTGCAGACCACTCCCAAGTTTTTAGATGAAGTATTGCGTGATATAAAGGCATGTGAGGTATGTGACTATCATCTGCATGATGCAAAAGGGCGTATTATTATTACCATTGAAGGGGAGAGCGTCGATGAAGAGTTGAAAAAATTGCGTGTTATCGAAGCTATTCCCCATGTGATTGCTGCAGATATGCAGATGGCCTACAGTGAAGATGAGTTGGAGCGCAATATTGATGTCATCAATAATTCAGATGCCGTTCCTGCCATGCTTAATGACGATAGTATTGATGTTAAAGATATTGTTTACAATGGTGACTTAAAACAGAAAATGGATTTGGAAGCCTTTGCGAAGCAGCTAGATAAAGGGCAGTAGTGATGGAGTATAACAGATCTGAATTTCTAATTGAGACGGCAGTACCCGAGGATGAACTTATTATTTCCCGAACCGACTTAACAGGAGTGATTACCTATGTTAATGAGACGTTTGCCCAAATTAGCGGGTACACTTCTGCCGAGCTGGTGGGAAAACCGCACAATATCATTCGCCATCCCGATATGCCCTCAGAGGTCTTTAAGGAGCTGTGGCAAACACTTCAAGAGGGAAAAAAATGGGGTGGTTTTATTAAAAACATGCGAAGCGACACCGGATTCTACTGGGTTTATGCCGAGGTCAGTGGCGTATTTAAAGAGGGAGAGCTAGTAGAGTATAAATCTATTCGTACTCCCATTCGATATGAAGAGAAGCTGGAGTACCAAAAACTGTATGATGCCATGCGCTTAAAAGCCAAGGAGCGGCGGCGTATTGTAAAATACATGTAAACGTGCTAGTTTTGATGGCGTGTTTTTTCGACGACACTATTAAGGTTGTGTTGCAGCTGGTTGAGAAGCTGCGAGGTATTGGAGAGCTCTTCGAGGGTTTGAATGACAATATCTTCACTGGTATCTATGGTTTTATCAATATCTTTTTTTGATGCTTCATCAAGTTCGAGATTCTCTAGTTTTCCATCAATATTTTGGCTTACTGCTTCAAGTTCTCGTGCGGCATTTTCCGACTCGTTAATGGCCTGTTGGGCATGATCAATCACGGTATTGATTTTATCGACAAAGTGACTCATATGCATGGAGGCAAGGGTAAGCTCATCGTTCTCTACAGCATCGGTTTGTTGGTAACGTACTTTGGAGTCGTCATCTTCTAAAGAGACGGCCATGGCCTGGGAGTGTTTTAAAAAGTCATTAAAGTTCTCTTCGATTTTTCGAATCAGGTAAGCAGAGTAGAGCATAAAGAGCAGGGCAATCATACTAGCAGTGTACTGAAACAGTTGAAGTTCCTCATGCCGTTCACTGGAGTAGGCGGTGTAGGCATCGACGGCATGGTCCATGGCATTGAGAACTACAACGTTAATATCTTTAATGTTGGTCAATATCCGGTTTAGATCACGCTGCTTGTCCATGAGATCAATAATATAGGCAGAATAGGCATACCAAACATTTTGGTTTTGTGACAGGACTTTATTGAGCTCGGATAATTCCATTAACGCTGGAGTATGTAAAAAACGCTCCAGTGTCGATTTGTACAGAGAGAAGGCATGAAAAAAACTGGTAATATGTTTCGATTGCCCGTTGATGAGATATTGGGAGAGATGAAAGGCAATTTTTTGGGTTAACATACGCTGGCGACCGGCATCGTCAATAAATTTTCCTGCAAGATGTGCTTGTACCATGACCTTGACAACTGCATCGGAAATATTTAAAATATGTTCGCTCTCTTGGGGAATGTCTTCTTTAAGTGTTCTGGTCTCTTGCAATAGCAGTTTAAACTCGTCCAGATAGGTTTTAAAAGTGCTCCAAAGGGCATCTATCTGATGGAGTTGTTCGGCAATGCAAGGTTTTGGCGGTGCATAGATTCCCCGTGTTTTATTGCCGTTTAACAGATCTTCAAGTGACCGATCAAACTCCGCTATAGCACTGTTTAGTGTTGTATATTCATCACTGCTGTGATGCTGAAGCCAAAAGGCCTCTTTGGTGATTTTTTGAGTCAGCATTCGCTGTTTTCCGGCGACGTTAATGACCAGTGAGTCCTGAGTGGATGTGTGATTAATATAGATGGTAATCAAAACAATGAATACAATCATTAACGAGAGAACCCCTCCAATCAATTTAATCTGTGATGTGATTTTGGTCATTGTATTCTCCCTTACTCAAAAATGGCTCGAAGTGCCTTGGTATCGTTAATGTAAATGGTGCCTTCACGATTTACAATCATCTCGTTACGGGTCAGTTTCTTTAAAATGCGTGAGAGTGTTTCAGGCTGAATGTTCAACATGTAGGCAATGTCACTTTTTTTTAGACTGTTAAAGCTCTCCAGATCATTCATTAACATAAATGCCACTTTTGCCGTGCCGTCAAAGACAATTTCCCGGTTAATGATGCACTGCATCATTTTACTTTTTTTGGCAAACTCTTTGAGTAGCCGCATCATCAATTCGGGACTCTGCTCATAAATGGTCTTAAACCCCTCAAAATCAATGACCAAAACGTCGCTGGGCACGACAAACTCGGCATTGGCAAAACAGCCAATCTCTTCAAAGTCGGTAATTTCGGAAATAAGGGTATCATTGAAGAGGTTATACATAAAAATTTCATTATCAAAACGGTCGATTTTATAGACTTTAAGCAGACCGGTTTTTAGGTAGAATATTTTAGACTGTTTGTCTTTTTCATAGTGCAGAATCTCCCCTTTTGCAAAGGACTTTAGTTTAATCACGGGGCATAACTGTTCGAGTTCGTATTGACTCAAGCCGTGAAACAAAGGAATGGTTTGAAGATACTGTGAATCTACCGTTTGGTACATAATGTGTCTTTACTCTTAAAATCTTGTGCACTTCTTCGAGTATTCTACACCAATGTAAGTAAAAATATGGTTTAAACGTCGGTAATGAAGAGTATTGCCATTGCCGCATTCATCAAAAAGCTTAAAGCTTTTTGGTAGCAAGAGGAGTGTAAAAATTGTTCAAGGAAACATTGATTTACGCTTTGATACAATCGTGCAAATTTTTACGAAAACTCTTGAGATAAGAGAATAATATTGTCTCACCGCTGATACAATGTGGTTATGACAAATTTGCATAAGGAAGTAAGATGAGTGAGATGAAAAAGCCGGTATATAAACCCAATCGTGAATTTGCTGCAACGGCGCGTATTAAAAATATGTGTGAATATGAGAGCCTTCAAAATTGGGCAAAGGAAGATTATGAGGGTTTCTGGGGAAGCTTCGCCAAAGAGAAACTGACCTGGATGGAACCTTTTAATACGGTAATGAATGAGAGTGACTTTCCTTTTGTAAAGTGGTTTGAAGGGGGAAAACTCAATGTTTCAGTTCAGTGTATTGACCGCCATTTAACGTCACGTAAAAACAAGGCTGCTATCATTTTTGAGGGGGATCGCGGTGACCAGCAG
>JALUJE010000277.1:0-337 GCA_027057185.1 Helicobacteraceae bacterium
ATTGTCAAAGAAACGCTCAAGCTGCGGCTTGAGTGAAAAGAGGGCATCGAGTTTTTCTTCATATATACCGTAATGCTGTTTTGAAATATCTAAAAATGCCTCATAAAGCACCTCTTCAGCAGCACTGTCGAATAATTTGGAATCTACATGTAAATTACCGTGTACATCAATGTCTTTAGTAATGTTTGCCAGCCGTTTAAACGTTGAAAAAACTTCTGGAAATGATTCACTCTGCACCATAGTATTGACTGCTTCAATCTTGGCATCGAGTGCCAAAAGTTCCCGCTCGCCAGAAGCCAATACGGCTTTTATGACCGAAGGGTTCACCCAATAAAAC
>JALUJE010000277.1:347-1960 GCA_027057185.1 Helicobacteraceae bacterium
AAACTGATTGATGCGCTCTAAAAAGAACTGCTCCAAACGCTCAAAGTCGATACGCTTGTAGTTAGCACCAAGTTCTTTGAGCGTAGCAACAATATCGAAACGAAATTGGTGAGCTTTGGCAATACGTATAATACCGTTAACCGCACGTCGCAGCGCAAAAGGGTCACGAGAACCGGTAGGAATACGGTTAATACTAAAAAGTCCCAATAAGGTATCGAGTTTAATGGACATTGCCACAACCGCACTCAATGGTGTGGAGGGAAGCTCACGTTCTTCGCCCTGCGGCAGATACTGCTCTTTAATGGCAAGAGCAACACACTCTTTTTCACCCAAGGCTTTGGCATAGTAGTAACCCATAAGTCCTTGCAGTTCCGTAAACTCATAGACCATTTCACTCATTAAATCGGCTTTTGCCAGCTCCATGGCACGCATCAGATCATCAGACTCCTGCGGTTGCAAATAGCGTGCTGCCAAAGTGGCAGCAATCACTTTTTCCCGTTCAATCTTTTCTTTTAAAGAACCCAACCCATCAATAAAGACTACTTTTTCAAGTCCCTGCGTGCTCAGACCATTTTTCAGGTCATTATCGTAAAAAAAGAGCGCATCAGCAAGCCGTGGACGCAGTACTTTTTCATTTCCTTCAATAACTTTGGAAAAATCCTGAGTCAATGCATTACTGACAACAACAAACTGATTGAGCAGTCGACCCTGTTTAAAAACAGGAAAATAGCGCTGGTGCTCTTTCATGGAGGTAATAATAACTTCGGGAGGAAGGCGCAAAAAGGCGGCATCGAAACTGCCTAAAAGCGGTGTAGGATACTCGGTAATAGCAACGACTTCATCAATGAGTGCTTCATCCATCTCAATAGTAATACCCTGTTCGCTCTGTAACAGAGAAAAACTCTCAACAATACGTCTACGCCGCTCATCCTGGTACAGTATTACCCCGCCCGATTTGAGCGTCTCGAAATAATCATGTATATCGTGAACCGGTTGCGCATCATAACTCTGCATACGATGCACAAATGTTTGCGGCGCCGATGTCACATCATAAAGTTTTAACGCAATAGTGTCGTTCTCCAGCATCACATTGACCCAGCGAATGGGACGAATAAAGCTTTCATTGACACTGCCCCAACGCATACTTTTTCCAAAAGAGAGGTGCTTAATCCAAGTCTGTATCATTGTCTCCAACAGCTCTGAAGAGGCTTTCCCTACCCGCTCTCTTTGATAATACAACACCTCCTTACCATCTTTGTGTGCACGCCCTATGTCGGCAATATCTACACCGCATTTTCGAGCAAATCCCAATGCTGCATTGGTCGGTTTTCCCTCTTTAAAGGCAATCTCAACCGGGGCACCGTAAAGCGTTTCAAGCGTATCGGGCTGTTTGAGTAAAAACTCCCGATGCCACAACACCAGACGTCTGGGCGTATAGTAAAACTCAAATTCACACACTAAAGCGTTCTCTTCGAGGACACTGAGCCATTTTGCTTCAATGTTATGTAATTCTTTTAACAAAGGCAGTGCCGGAAGCTCTTCGACACCAATCTCAATGAGTAAGGGTTTGACCATCAATTATTTCCATCATATTTTTTAAGGCGATTCTAACG
>JALUJE010000278.1 GCA_027057185.1 Helicobacteraceae bacterium
GATTTCCGGTAAGTCGTGCACGTTCCACAGCCAAGCGTACCCAGTCTTTAATAGGAATATCTTTTGCACGGGAGAGTCTCCAAATATCACCTTTTTCAACATTATGACTCATCAGAACCGTACCGTTTTCATCTTTTACTTCAACAATACCATCTTCTTCAATCTCAAAAGTTGTTGGATGAGAACCATACTCTTCAGCTTTTTGCGCCATTAAACCGACATTGGCAACATTACCCATCGTGGTGACATCATACTGACCGTTTTTCACACAATCATCTACCATACCCTGATGGAAAACAGCATAAGAGCTATCTGGAATCACGGCAACACACTCTTGAGGCTTACCGTCTCGGTTCCACATTTTACCACCGTCACGTACGACAACCGGCATAGATGCATCAATAATAATATCGTTGGAAGCATGAAGGTTAGTAATCCCATTATCTGAATCTACCATTGCCATAGGAGGTTGTGTCTCATAGGTTGCCATAATAGCTGCTTCAATCTCCGCTTTTTTATTAGCAGGAAGCTTTTCAAGCTTTTTATACAGATCACCAAGTCCCAAATTGGAGTTGTAACCAATGTCTTTAAATTCTTTAGCATATTTGTCAAAGACATCTTTAAAATAAACTTCAACTGCATGACCGAACATAATCGGGTCAGAAATTTTCATCATCGTTGCTTTAAGATGCAGCGACCATAACACACCATTGGCTTTTGCGTCATCTAATGTTTTTTGAAGGAATGAGCGTAGGGCTTTTTTTGACATAAACGTGGCATCCAAAATCTCTTTGTCCTGCACGTCATTTAGCTCTTTCAGACACTTACCGTTAAGCTCAATCGTTACTTTTCCTGCACCATCTTTAATAATAGATTTTTCATTGGAATAAAAATCGCCATTACCTTCCATATGGGCTACGTAGGCTTTTGACGGATTTTCAAACGGTCTAAGTTTATGTGGGTGTTTCTGAGCAAATTTCTTGACGGCTGCTGCAGCACGTCGATCGGAGTTTCCTTCACGAAGCACCGGATTTACTGCCGAACCCAAACAAGTAGAATAGCGCGCCTGAACCTCTTTTTCTTCATTGGTTTGAGGATCTTCAGGATAGTTGGGTATATCATAGCCCTGACCTTGCAATTCTGCAATACAATCTTTAAGCTGTGGGATTGATGCCGAGATGTTTGGAAGTTTTATAATATTACCATCGGGCTGTTGTACTACTTTTCCAAGTTCAGCTAAATTATCTGGAACTTTTTGATCATCACTCAATCTCTCGGGAAATGTCGCAAGAACACGACTTGCAAGTGAAATATCACTAGTATCGACCTCGACACCTGCGGCTTTGGTAAATGCATTTACAATAGGAAGTAGCGAGTAAGTCGCTAACGCTGGGGCTTCATCAATTACTGTCCAAATAATCTTTGACATGTTGGTACCTCTGTTTTGTTATTTTAGATGGTGTAGTGTATCACTAGGAAGGATAATATTTTCTATAACTTTTGCTAAAGCGTGCGGAAGTTTTTAATATGTGTAAAAACGAAACATCTTAAAGAGAAGAGTCCTTTAAATTGTTTCATTTAGTAGCATTTTTTATTTTTTTGCGGTGTGCTGAGTAGTGGGTACTGTAAGAGTGATGCCCTTTTTTAGTACGCACAAAATAGAGATAATTACTTTTTGCCGGAAAAATTGCCGCTTTAATCGCATCCAGTCCGACATTACATACTGCATCTTTTGGAATCCCTTCTTGCTTATAGGTATTATAGCTGCTTTCATCGTTGCGAATTCTCTTGGCGGTTACTTTTTGATGTGAATACTTGCCGTAATTGAGGGTTCCGTCCATTTGTAGTTTCATACCACGTTTCAGACGATTACGAATCACGGAGCTGACATAAGGCATATCCTCAATTGAGGCGGCTTCTTTTTGAATGATCGATGCGGTAATAATGTAATGG
>JALUJE010000279.1 GCA_027057185.1 Helicobacteraceae bacterium
ACAGTGGTAAGCTCGAGTCCAAATTTTGTAAAGTGTTCAATGGCCAACTGGACATGCGCTTTCGTATGATCGGTAAGCGTGACATCTTTGGTGCGAATCTGCGTATTCATTATAAATCCTTGTATACCTTATTGAGTACAAATATAACATAGCTATTCTTAAAGATGCGAAGCTTTTTAGCTATAATCACATAATTTATTGAAGGATTTTTTTTTGAGACTCTTAACCGGAATTCAGCCATCAGGCGATTTACACATTGGCAACTATTTTGGTTCTATTAAACCGATGATTGAGGCACAGCAGGAGCATGAAGTTTTCGCCTTTATTGCCAATTATCATGCCATGACAACCCTACATGAAGGTTCGCGTCTGCGTGAATTGACCATGCAGGCGGCTACAGACTTTTTAGCCCTAGGGATAGATCCTAAAAAAAGTACCTTTTGGGTGCAGTCAGATGTGAAAGAGGTGCTCGAACTTTACTGGGCACTGTCGGCCTTTACGCCTATGGGACTTTTGGAGCGTGGTCACAGCTATAAAGACAAAACGGCACGTGGTATTGCCTCCAACCATAATTTGTTTTCATATCCGGTCTTGATGGCAGCCGATATTTTACTGTTTCATTCTGAACTGGTTCCGGTAGGAAAAGACCAGATTCAGCATGTAGAGATGGCTCGTGATATTGCAATTCGTTTTAACAATGCTTATGGGGAGATATTTACCATTCCACAATATAGCGTCGAGGATAACGTTAAAACCGTTCCGGGAACCGATGGTGCGAAAATGAGTAAGAGTTATGGCAATACCATCAATATTTTCGGTGAGAAAAATGAGCAGCAGAAAGTGATTAAAAAAATAGTGACCGAGGCAGTAGCACTGGAGGTGCCCAAGGAATATGTACAATGTAACGTCTATAATATTGCCAAGCTCTACCTGAATGAAGATGAGTGCAGGGCATTACAGGAACGCTATCGGAGCGGAGGTGAAGGACACGGGCACTTTAAACGTTATTTGGCAGAAATTTTATGGGACTATTATGCGCCATATCGGGAGCGGCGTGAATATTACCTTGCCCACCAGGATGAGGTACGTGATATTTTGCATTACGGTGCACGTAAGGCCGGCAGTATTGCTGCTGAGACCATAGCAACAGTGCGAGATGTAACGGGCGTGAAGTATTAAGATCATGATGAGTAAAATACTCCTTTCCATTATTGTTTTTTTGGTGCTGGTATACAACGGTGCCGTTGCCTACGTCGATGCCAACATGACAATGCGTCTAAAAGAGCGTCCCGCCTACAACAGTTGCCATAAAATTTGGGCGGCGCGAGGGCTTTATGAGACACGTGAAGAGCAAAACAGTATTGTTGCTATGAGACGGGCGTTTTCTCTGGGGGCACATGGTGCCGAAGTGGACTTTCACTATGATATTGAAATGGATCGTTTTATTATTTCGCATGATCATCCCAAAAAAGGTGTTGACGGAACCTACATATACCCTAAAAAAGGTGAAGGGCTATTGACTCTGGAGATATTTTTAAAAGCATTGGCTAAGGGACACTACTTTTGGCTTGATTTTAAAAACCTGGATAAACTGAGTGTAGAGCAGACGAAAACGGCCATTGCGCGACTATTGGAAATTACCGATTTTGATGCCGTGAGAGAGCGACTCTATATTGAAGGAAGCAATCCACTCCGGTTGGCGATGTATACCGATGCCGGTTTTCGTACCATCTTGGGAATTCACCCACTGCCTGGAAGCAATCCGTTCTCTTCTATGGTTATTAACGGCTACAAACTGGCATACTATTTTAAAAACATTACGGCGCTCGCCATGGCATACGGTAAAAACGTGGATGATCCCATTTATGATGAGACGGCACGGAAGAATCTTAAAGATATACCTGTGTTCATCTTTCATACACCCGATGATGAGCCGACGTTGCGCACTTTGATGGCTATTAAAGAGGTACGTGTCGTATTGGTTGGCAAAGATTTAAGTATCAATCGTTATGCAATTAATGCCTGTAAGGAGCAGTAATGAGAGCCTATGTGAAGCAACAGATTCAAGATGCCATACGAACACAACAACGGCTTTTAGCAGACACAACACTTCTGGATGCTGTTGAAGCCGTTGCACAGGAGTGTTTTGCCTGCTACGATAGTGGCGCAAAAATCCTTCTTGCGGGGAATGGCGGTAGTGCCGCTGATGCACAGCATATTGCTGCCGAGCTGGTAGGACGTTACGGTTTTGACAGACCCTCGCTCAATGCGATGGCATTAACGACCGATATATCGGCACTCACGGCAATCGGTAATGATTACGGATTTGAGAAGATTTTTTCACGTCAGCTTGAGGGGGTGGGTTGTGAAGGCGATCTTTTTATCGGTATTTCCACCTCGGGTAACTCCAACAATGTCCTCAACGCCTTTGAGGCGGCTCGACATAAGAAGATTACTACTGTGGCACTGGTGGGCCGTGACGGTGGAACCATGGCATCTTTGGCCGACATTGCCGTAGTGGTACCTGCTATGCAGACGCCTCGCATTCAGGAAGCACATATTCTCATTGGACATATTTTGTGTGATATGATTGAAAGAGTACGATTTGGCGACGGCATCTAAAGCACTGTTTTTAGATCGTGACGGGGTCATCAATGTGGACAAAGGGTACGTTTACAAGATTGAGGATGTGACGTTTGTTCCGGGAATTTTCGAGTTATGTCGTCACTATCAGGCACAGGGTTATCTTATTATTGTTGTTACCAACCAGAGTGGCATTGCCCGAGGGCGCTATACAGAAGCAGACTTTGCGATACTTTCAGAGTGGATGACAAGACGGTTTGCCTGTGAGGGGGTTACACTCAATGCGCTCTACCACTGTCCGCATCATCCGGATTTTACAGGAGAATGTTTATGTCGAAAACCGCGTCCAAAAATGTTGTTAGATGCAGCACAGACCTACCACATCGATATGAGACAGTCTCTTTTAATCGGAGATAGTGAGCGTGATATTGAAGCAGCTGTTGAGGCGGGGGTAGGCGAGACGATTTTATTATCATCACAAGCAGTATTAACGAGTAAGGCGACACGAGTGATTCAGGAGTTATCATGCTTATATTAAATACCGGCGGTACGTTTAACAAACGTTATAATCCTTTAAGTGGCGTACTGGAAGTTCCCTTTGATAATATGGCTATTGATGCCATTGCATCACGTTTTACATGTAAACTGGAGATTGCCGGTGTTCTTTACAAAGACAGTATAGCGTTTACTCAGGATGATCGTAAAATGATTGCCGATATTATTTTGGCATCTCATGAGAGCACCATTGTTATCGTCCACGGTACCGACACGATCCATCTGACGGCAGCATATCTCGATGCTCTGTTGGATGATCGGGTGGTGGTTTTGACCGGTGCGATGGTACCGTATGAGATCGATACAGTGGAGGCGACGGCAAATTTTTCCATGGCATTGGGCTATGCCCAGGCTACCACACAAGCCGGTATCTATATTTGCATGCAGGGTCTGGTGGCGCCATGGGAAGAGATTGAAAAAAATCGTGAGACCTGCAGGTTTGAACGTGTCCAAAACTGAGTGTAGCCACTGTCATCTGGAATTTGACGATTCGGTGATGATTGAAGATGGGGGGCACTACTTCTGTTGCAAAGGGTGCCAGGGAGTCTTTGAGCTGCTGAATGAGAGCGGTCTGGAGCGTTTTTATGAGAAAGCGGCTCATACCAAACTCTCACCGCCGACCCTGCAGTATGAGGAGAGTGCCAATTTTGATTCCGCGGCATTTTACGATCGTTATGTCACCGTCAATGACGAGGGGTTTCAGGAGGTGGCATTAATCATTGAGGGGATTCACTGTGCGGCGTGTGTTTGGCTCAACGAGAAAGCATTACATCAAATGGAGGGAGTGATTGACGCCCACATTAACTATACCAACAACAAAGCACGTATTACCTGGGCTGATCATACCGTCAAACTTTCTGCCATTATTGATATGATTCGCGCCGTCGGCTATAACGCGTTTCCTTACGATCCAAGTGCTCAGGAGATCAACGCCAACCGCCAGCGGAAAGATTACTATCTTCGTATGGCAGTGGCAACGTTTGCGTCGATGAATATTATGTGGGTGGCAGTTGCACAGTATGCAGGCTATTTTACAGGCATTACGCAAGATGTGAAAACCATCTTGAATGTTGCCGAATGGGTGTTGGCAACACCGGTACTATTTTACAGTGGCTGGGTCTTTTTCAAAGGGGCGTACTACGGCATTAAAAACCGGGTGGTCACTATGGATATTTTAGTAGCTACCGGAGCACTGTTAACGTATATATATTCAATATATATTACACTCAATCAGTCGGGAGAGGCATATTTTGATTCGGTAGCTATGATCATTACTTTTGTGCTGTTTGGAAAATTTTTAGAGGTTTTGAGTAAAAAACATGCTGCCGATACTTTGGATATTATGAGTAAACATATTCCCTCTGAAGTGAGCGTTATCGAAGCTGGCAAGGTGGAATTGGTTGATGTCAACAAGGTAAAAGAAGGCAGTGTGGTGCTGCTGAAATCCGGTGAAAAAATTGCACTCGACGGTGAGGTTATTGAGGGTGAAGGCAGTATTGACGAGTCAAGTTTAACCGGAGAGAGTCGACCTATTTACAAACGTGCCGGCGATACTTTAGTCAGTGGTACTACCTCAATAGATGCGGTATTGCAGTATCGAACTACCAAAGATTTTGCCCACTCAACGCTCTCGAATCTTGTGACGCTTTTAGAAAAAGCGATGAGTAAAAAACCGCGTATTGAACAGATGGCAAATCGCCTTTCAGAGTATTTTTCTACAGCCATCTTGCTACTGTCATTGCTGACATTTCTTCTCTGGTGGCTCTGGCCACATGATTTTGAGACCTCATTTATTGTGGGGATTTCAGTTATTATTATTGCGTGCCCGTGTGCCTTGGCACTAGCGACTCCTGTTGCTACACTGGTGGGACTGGGGCTGGGTGCAAGACGCGGTATTTTATTTAAAGAAGCCGCACAGCTTGAGACGATGGCACAAGCCGATGTGCTGGTGTTGGATAAAACCGGAACCATTACCAAAGGCGTGCCTGAGGTGGTTCATGTCACTGTGTTCAAACCGTTTGATGAATCGCTCTTATCGGCTTTGGTTAGTAGTTCTAACCATCCGGTTGCCCAGGGAATTGTACGCTATTTGAAGCCAAAAACGCTACAGCGTTTAAAGGATGTAGAGCAGTTGCATGCTCGGGGTATGCGTGCAGGTATTGATGGGAAGCAGTTGCTTGGCGGTAATGCCCGTTTGATGCAGGAGCATGGCATAGAAGTTAATGCAGACAGTCGGAATTTAGTGTTTTATTTTGCCATCAATGGTGAGATTTATGCTCTGTTTGAGCTAAATGATGTACCAAAAGAGGATTCACTCAAGGCAATTGCTGCGATGAAACGGTATGATATCGAGGTGGTGATGTTAACCGGAGATCATGAGGGAAGTGCCCGCCATATTGCTCATGAAGTGGGAATTGATCAGGTACACCATTCACTCACACCTGAAGAAAAAGCAGACTATATTGAGAAACGGCAGAGTGAAGGAAAGCGTGTGATTATGGCAGGTGATGGCGTCAATGATATTTTGGCACTTGCTAATGCCGACATTGGTATTGCCATGGGCAGTGGAAGCGATATTGCCATTGAGGTGAGTGATGTGGTACTCTTAAGCGATACCTTAACGGCACTGAGTGAGGCGATCACCATTTCGAAAACTACTTTTAAACTGATTAAACAGAACTTAGGATTATCACTGCTCTATAATGCCATTACCATTCCTTTAGCTATGGCGGGGTATATTATTCCATTAATTGCCGCCATATCGATGTCGGTAAGCTCTCTTCTGGTTGTAGGAAATTCGATGCGGGTACGTTGGAGTATCACAAAGTAGCAGATAAATTGCATGTAAAGGAAACAAGATGGACAGCTGGGTCATTGCCATGATGCTAGGTGCATCGTTACTATTGGGTGGTGTCGCGCTCATTGCTTTTTTGTGGGGAATTAAGAGCGGGCAGTTTGATGACAAAGAGAAATTTTTAAATGCTGCACTGTATGATGACGAATCGGAACTCAATGATGCTGCACAACAGGAACGAAAAAAGAAAAAGCTACGGGAAAAAAATTACAAACCGGAATAAATGTAGTTGAAAATATAATATGAGATAGAGGGAGTTACAACATCATCGCGCAAGCGATGACATCACGTTCTAATTAAAGACCTTTGATATAAGCGGCAACTGCTTCAAGATCAGCATCAGAGTAAGAAGCTACTTGACCTTTCATCAATGCACCCATACCGTGAGCATTACGAGTACCTGCTTTGTAATCTTTAAGCATTTGAAGTACATCTACACCATGAATAGGTACTGATTTACCTAGTGCGTGTTTTTCACCTTTAGCACCGTGACATGCTGCACATTTTTTGTAAAGAGCTGCACCGTCAGCTGCCATTAAAGATACACCAGCTACTAGCATTGCAAGAGCGATTTTTTTCATTCGATTTCTCCGTTTAATTGAATTTCACACAAATTATAGTGGTTAATTTCTTAAACAAAGATGAGGAAATAAAAGTAACCTTTTGTTAATCGTGGCTTGATATAATAATAACACTTATTAATATAAAGATGC
>JALUJE010000280.1 GCA_027057185.1 Helicobacteraceae bacterium
GTACAGCTATATTGGACAATCAGGATTTTTTGCCGACATTACTTGGATGAATGATATTGACTATCTGAACCTCAAAGGTAACGACGAGATTAAAAATACCACATCCAATCAAATCTATTCTCGGATTAATACTTTCTACAATAGCGAACGCGACTATTATGGGCTTTATTTTAAATATTTTCTTGATCTAAGCAAGAAAAATAATGATGAGACCATTCAGAGTCTTCCTGTATTCCAGTACCATCACTATTTGGATGCATTGTTTACAGAACATCTGTTTTATAGTGTGGATGCCACGGCAACCAATTTATTTCGAAAATCGGGAAAAAATGCCTTTCAAAGTGAGCTCAATATTCCTGTCACTTTGCGCCACTCTTTTTTTGATGACTATCTTGAGTTAAGCTATAGTATGCAGTTGCATGGCAGACATATTGTTTTTAGTGGCGAAGATGTGATAAGCGATCCCAACAATCACTACAATAGCGGAATTTTCGCACGAAATTATTATATTTTTGATATGGAGAGTTCTGTTGCCAAGCGATATGAGACGTTTTCACATGTCATTACGCTGAATGCCTCATATACCAATGGCGGCAGTGACTATAAAAGCGGTTATTATAAAGATTCTGAAGCGGTCTGTAGCCGGAGCTATATTTATAGCAATCCTTTGTGTGACTACTATGATATTGTCGATATTGAAGACGCTGCCGAAGTAGCAGTGACCCAGTTTCTTTTTGATGATACCGGCAACCAGATACTCTATCATAAACTCTCTCAAAAGATTACTAATGAGCTCAATAGTGATGCTCTAGGAGAGTTGGAGAATGAGTTGGATCTACAGTTGAATGATACAATCTCATATTATAATGACACACTTTATAACCATGATGTCACGCGTATTACCAAGTTTCTTAACGCATTACGATATAATGGCGACATCATAGTATTAGATATGACGCATCTGTATGAGAATTATGGTGAGGCGACCTTGACACGGAGCAGTTATCTTATTGCCGATGTAGCATATAAATATAATAAATACTATACATTGTTTGCCAAAGCAGCGTATGATATTGAACATGCCGTGAAAAAAAACATTGAGTTGGGATTTATTTATTCCAAGCGGTGTTGGGACTTTGGAATTCGGTATGTAGAAAATAATCGACCGACCTCAACCAATAATGCTGCAGCGTCGGTTTTTGATAAATATGTGTATATTACCATTTCGTTGAAACCTATCGGCGGCACCGATATTAAAGCGTGGCAATTTTAGAATGAAGAGATGTATGAGAGGGTTAATCGAATGAAACTGGAAGCGAAAATCGGTCTTTTTGTGATTTTAGGTCTGGTGGCACTCTTTTTGTTATCGACTCAAGTGACCAAGCTGGGTTCGTTTGAGCAAAAAGGGTATGAGATTAGCGCGTATCTGGATGATGCGACCGGACTGGAGCTTCAAAGTAAAGTTAACATGAACGGTGTTGCTATAGGCGAAGTCTCCAAAATTTATATTGAAGGGCGTCGGGTACGGCTGGTTTTGAGTATTCAGCCGCAAGTACGTATTCCTAAAGACTCTTTGATTGTGGTGTCTCAAGAGAGTGTTCTTGGGGCAAAAAATATCAATATATTAGCGGGTGAGAGTAAAGAAAATATTGAAGAGAACGGCGTATTGAAACATTCAAAACAGTATGCTGCCTTTGATAAGACCAGTGATAGTGTCAATGCTGCCGCCAATGAACTGCAACTACTACTTAAAGATTTTAGAAACGTGCTGGACACACAGCGTCAAGAAGAGATTAAAGAGATGATCGGTGCATTTAAAGATGTGGGTGTCAATCTGGATACCATCGTACTTGAAAACCGTGCAGCACTCAAAGAGGCCATTGAAAATATGCGTGATATGGGAGCCGGTTTTTCGCAAACTGCCCATACCGTCAATAAAGACTTACCGCAAATCATGGCACGATTGGATTCACTCACTGCGCGTCTGGACAGTATTGCTGTAACTCTCAATAAAAAACTTCCTGTTGCTATGGACAAATTTATTGCCATTGAAGATAATGTATCGGGTCTGATTGAAGAAAATCGCGACTCATTAAAAAGTACTTTAGTCTCAGCAGACAGTTTTTTCAGTAGTGGAGAGAATGCCTTTTCCAAAGTTGACTCAATTCTTGCGAATTTTACGGTGAGTGAACTACAAGTGAGTGCAAAAGCAGACTATATGATGAATGATTCAGCCATGAAAACTACCGCAGGTATTGTCTATTTACCCAATCCTGAAACCTATTATATGCTTGATATGATTTCTACGGATGATTACAGTAAAATAGGAGAGCTGCCTAAGATACATGACAAAAGTGAAACATACGTATCGGCACAATACGGGAAACGCTTTGACAATCTTTTATTGCGTGCCGGGGTAATTGAATCCCGAGGGGGATTTGGTGTTGACTATTTTGCCAATAATGACCGGTGGAAGATCTCCTTTGATGCTTATGATTTTAACGCGGTTAATGATGTACGTGGTACCAATGCACACTATAGGGTTGGTATACAGTATCGTATGTTAAAGCATCTGGAACTCTTTGGAGGTTGGGACAATTTTGCTAATTCCAAAGCACAAACGCTTTATTTCGGTATTGGTATGCGTTTTGTTGATGATAATCTGAAATATGTGCTTGGTAGTGCGTCGAGTCTTAAATAACAGGAGAAGGAAATAACGATGGAGTGTCAAAAAGGAATTTTTAGTGACCGAATTGATGCCGCAACGCAGCTTCTGGAATTTTTACCTCGAGAGAAGATGCGCAGTGAAGCATGGCATTTGATTGCACTCTCATTTGGCGGGTTGGAGATTGCCCAACAGTTTGCAAAACGGTTACATTTACAAGCAGACATTCTTTTTAGTGAGCCGGTATATGCTCCGCTCAATGAGGAGTGCGAGATTGCACGGGTGAGTGAAACTGAAGAGATGGTGATTCATGAAGCACTCTGTCAGGCGTTTAATATTGGTCTGGATTTTGTTTATGGTGAAGCTCACCGAAAGCATGAAGAACAGATTTTAAGTGCCGTCTATCAATACCGTAAGGGTCGACCGTTTCCCTCCTTGCAGGCGGAAGTGGTTGTTCTCATTGATGATGGTAGTGAGACCGGTTTAAAGCTATTAACCGGAGTTAAAACTATTTTAGCCATGAAGCCCAAGGCCGTTTATGTTATTGCGCCGATTCTGCCGCATGAAGTACTGGAGTCACTGGATCCTTTGGTTGATCATATTTACTACCTGCATGATGTTAAAGACTATTTGACAACCGCGGCGTATTATAAAAACTTTAAATTGTTAAGTAGTGAGAGTGTCGAATTAATATTAGGAGAGAGTAGTGAAGTATAATGAAGTCATTGAATTGGAAAATAAGGTTGAACGCTATGCTTTTGACCAGGTAGCCCGACAGGCAAACGGTACAGTATGGCTACAGAGCGGCAATACGGTTATTTTGGCAACAGTTGTTATTGATGAAACCGATTTTGTTTCTGAAGAATTTTTACCACTAACGGTACAGTATATTGAAAAAACCTATGCTGTTGGAAAATTTCCGGGAGGTTTTTTTAAACGTGAGACTAAGCCGAGTGATTTTGAAACATTGACATCACGTATTATTGACCGTTCCTTGCGTCCGTTGTTTCCCAAAGGTTTTGCCAATCCGTTACAAATTACCATTATGGTGCTGAGTGCCGATGATGATACTGATTTGCAGGTACTTGCACTCAATGCAGCCTCGACCGCACTTTTTGTCTCCGATATTGACATTAATACTTCAGTGACAGCAGTACGCATGGGAAAAATTGGAGATGATATTATTCTCAATCCAACTATGGAACAGCTTGAGGAGAGTACGCTGGATCTGTATGTTTCTGGAAGTAAAGATGATGTGCTCATGATCGAAATGCGCTCGTTTGGCTCCGAAGAGGTGCAGATGCTTGATATTCCGATGATGGATCCGATGATAGATCCGACACTCTCGGCTGAGATGGTAAGCGAGCACCACTGTAACGCCGTTCCAGAAGAAGAGTTTGTGACTCTGCTGTCACGTGCAAAAGCCTATTTGAATGATGCCAATACAACCTATGAAGCACGTTTTGATGCTTACTCCAAAGAGTGTATGCCGTTGGAGTGTCTGGATTTAAGTGTTTCTGAAGAGATGATCGAGTATTTACATGCCAATCATTTAGACGCTATTAAAAATGCTATTGGCGAGATGGCGCGGACGGAACGTTCAACGGCATTGAAACGGTTGCGAAAAGAAATTTTACATGTGAAAGAATCATGGGATGAAAAAGAGCTCAAGCGTGCCATTGAGCAGGTGAAACGGACAACCGTTCGTTCACAGATTTTAGAAGATAACCGTAGAGCCGACGGACGAACCACTACTGAGATACGTCCTATTGACATTGAGACCAATGTATTGCCCTCGGCGCATGCTTCAGCCCTGTTTACACGAGGTCAAACACAGGCATTGGTGGCCTTGACCATTGGCGGCTCCAAAGATGCTCAGATGTTTGAGAAACTGACCGATGAGGGAACGCAAAATGAAACCTTCATGGTGCATTATAATTTTCCGGGATTTTCCGTAGGGGAACCCTCTCCGGTAGGCCCTCCCCGTCGTCGAGAGTTGGGTCATGGTAATTTAGCCAAGCGCGCATTGGAGCCTGCTCTGATTTCTTCTGATAAAACACTTCGTCTGGTGTCAGAGATTATGGAGTCTAATGGTTCGTCCTCCATGGCGACAGTATGCGGTGGCTATATGGCACTGCGTGCGGGAGATATTGAGATGAGCGATACCATTGCCGGCGTGGCGATGGGAATGGTCAGTGAAGCAGACCGCTATGCTATTTTAAGTGATATTACCGGACTAGAAGATCATGACGGGGATCTTGATTTCAAAGTGACAGGTTCTAAAGAGGGTATTACGGCACTTCAGATGGACATTAAGCTTGGCGGCATTCGCTTAGATGTTCTGCAGCAAGCACTACATCAGGCCAAAGTGGCACGTGCTCACATTATTGACATCATGTTAGATGCTGAAACGCGCATTGAACTTAATGAAGAGAGTTTACCTAGCAGTGATTTTTTCCATATTGACCCAAACTTTGTAGGAGATATTATTGGTCAGGCGGGCAAAACTATTCGTGAAATTATTGAGATGTTTGAAGTAGCCATTGATATTGACAAAAAGCAGGGTCATGTTAAAGTAACCGGAAAAAATAAAAAAGGGGTTCAAGGAGCACGAGAGCATATTGAAAAGATCATTAATAATGCACCCGAAAAAGTACAGTATCAGGTAGGTGATGAGGTAGAAGGAAGGGTGAAAAAAATTGTTGACTTTGGTGCTTTCATTGAATTACCCGGCGGTACCGACGGTTTGTTACATATCTCCAAAATCTCTGATGAACGAGTTAGCAAAGTCAGTGATGTCTTACATGAGGGTGATAGCATTAAAGTAAAAATCATAGAATTTAAAGGTAACAAAATTAGTTTGGATCGCGCATAAGCAACTTTTTAGTACAGAGTGCCTATAATGCCGCTATCAAAGTGATAAGTAGGGAAACAGGCGGCATTTATGTCTCTGTTGGCACATGTTTGAAACCATGTGTTTACGCTATCCGAACGGACTTTGCAACAATATTTTTGGAGATTCAGATGAAAAAAATTCTTTTCTTAATGGTGGCACTAACTGCCGCTGCATTTGCTGCTGAAGCAGAAGTAGCCAATCAAACACTTAAAGCATACTCAATGATCGCTGCTGGTGTCGGTCTTGGTCTTGCTGCGCTGGGTGGAGCTATTGGTATGGGTCATACTGCGGCTGCGACAATTGCGGGTACGGCACGTAATCCAGGTCTTGGTGGTAAATTGATGACAACAATGTTCATTGCTTTGGCAATGATTGAAGCGCAGGTTATTTATACGCTAGTTATTGCCCTTATTGCTCTTTATGCTAATCCTTACTTAGGATAATCAAAAAAAATCCTCGTGTCAGCTTCGGCTGGCAACACTTTTTTATGCATCTGTGGTGGAAGTGGTAGACACGCACGCTTGAGGGGCGTGTGGCGCAAGCCGTGCTGGTTCAAGTCCAGTCAGATGCACCATTTTCAGCGCTCCCGTTTTTATTCTTTCCTTGTTAATTCTTCAGCTATCATTTCAGCCTGTTTTAGCACTGTCTCAGTAGCTAGTTTTTGCATGTCTGGTGGATAACCAAATCGTCGTAGAGTTCGTTTAACGATAACTTTCAACTTAGCCCTTACACTCTCTTTAATAGTCCAATCAATAGAGGTATTTGCCTTTACTTGCTCTGTTAAAACAACAGCAAGTTCACGCAGTTTCTCTTTTTGCATCACCTCTTTTGCACTGTCATTGTTAGCAATAGCGCTATAAAAAGCATATTCAAAATCACTCAAACCCATCTCACGAGGTTCTTCATCCATTTTATGAATATCTTTACTAAGACTGATTAACTCCTCTATCACTTCTGCGGCAGTAATTATTTTATTATGATATTTTTTGATAGAGTTTTCCAACATCTCTAGATAATGCCCTGAATTTTCAAGACAACTTTTCACCCAAATTTATTTCCACCTCATGTGCTGCCTAAATCATGCCGTTTTTTGTATAAAATTAAGATAAACATTCATCGGTTTTTGAT
>JALUJE010000281.1 GCA_027057185.1 Helicobacteraceae bacterium
ATCCTCGCCTTTGATTGATGAGCTAAGGACAGCTTCAGTGAGTCTTAGACTTTCCTCTCTTGAAAGCTTCCATTTGATCAAGGATGCATATAGATAAGTAGCACTTCTATAATCTCTCCATCTTTTATGCATAGTTTAACTTCTAATCTTGTAATGCCTCTTTGCATCATTCTTTGAACAGAATGTTTTTTCCACTAAATATCGTTTTTCTTCTGTTGATTGCATTTAGCTGGTGAACTGTTAAAATTTTTATATTAAATATTGTTTTTTAATATAAAACTAATAATTAAATATGTAAAATAGTTTGATGGCTTCAACTATTTTTTATGAAATACGTAGCAGATGATCGAAGGGGCTGGTGTGAATAGAAAGAAAATGGCAGGGATTGCAATGGTAATCATAGCCACAACGGTAAGTGCATCACGTTATAATACCGTGAAACCTTTGTGGAGTTCTACTCCGGTTAGCCAGAATATATCATTTAAACCGACGGGCATCGACATTGGGACGACGGGTAGTCATGGACAAGCGGGGTACTCCGTTGAATGTTTAGGGTGTCATGATGGTGTTAATGCTAAAAATGCTTTTATTACACGGCGTATGTCTTCAAGCCAAGAGAATTTGAATCTTCGTGCATTGGCAGGGTCTTTTAAACAGCATCACCCTGTGAATATTACGTACATTGAAGGGAAGGCCGGATTAAAACCGGTGACTACCGCACTAAAAGGCGCATGGAAAGGCGGTGTTACTACCATTGCAGATATTTTGGTTGATGGTCGTGTGGAGTGCAGTAGCTGTCACCTTGCCCCGCATGTAACGGATCCTGACACGATGACACTGCGAAACTCCAACTCGAGAAGTGTGCTCTGCACATCATGCCATAATCAATAAAAAAACATCTTGTGATCTGTAAAGATATTGCTGCAAGCAACCGTTTAATTAAATGGAGTACAATGCACAAAATTTACATGTAAAAGACGGTAAGTATGACCAATGTACTTTTAATAGGTTTTATGGGCGTGGGAAAAGGGACAGTCTCGCGGGAAATTGTGAAGCAGAGTGGTGTGATTGCTTTAGATACGGATGACATCATTGAGAGCATGGAAAACCGTAAAATCAAGAAAATTTTTGAGTGTGAAGGTGAAGCATATTTTAGAAACTTGGAGCGTCAGGTTGCCACCTGGCTTTCGCACAGTGTCCGTGATACGCTCATTTCAACCGGTGGCGGTTTTTACAAAGTTCCGAATTTACAGCTCATTGGAACGGTGGTCTATCTTTATTCGGATTTTGACTCGCTGTATCAGCGTATTTTAGACCACCCCAATGCTAAGGGTAAATTAAAAAAACGTCCTCTGTTTAAAGAGTTGAACAAGGCAAAAGAGCTGTTTAACGTGCGTGCTCCCGAATATGAGTCGCTCGCAGATATTGTTGTTGATGTCAGAGACAAAAATGCGCAGCAGATTGCAAAAGAAATTATAAAAAAGGTAATGAAATGATACAAAAAATTCTAGTTGGCGTGCTACTTGCAGGTAGTGTATTGATGGCAGATGGTGTTGCCTCGCATGAGCCTACGGCCATGACAAAAAAATTGGAAACCATTCATTGGAACAAAAACTATAAAGAAGCACTTGCGCGTGCAAAAAAAGAAGATAAACCGTTTATGTTTATTATTTCACGTCACACGTGTCGCTACTGTGTCCAATTGGAAGAGACGGCACTGAGTGATGCTGAAGTGATTGACACACTCAATAAAAAATTTGTTACTTATACGGCATATACCGACGATGGCGATTCGTTCCCTCAAGACTTATGGAACGGCGGTACCCCGATGATCTGGTTTCTACTTCCTAGTGGAGAACCAATGTTTCAACCGATTCCCGGAGCCATACCAACGAAAAATTTCAAAGAGGCACTGACGGTTGTATTGAAAAAATATAGT
>JALUJE010000282.1 GCA_027057185.1 Helicobacteraceae bacterium
GCTTTAGGGGCTTCTGGCATTAATGGCTCGTCTATTCGTGGAAAAAGGGGTGGTACTTTTTTTATAACAAAGGGTTCAAGCAATGCATGCTCTTGAATCAGATGCTGATAATTCTTTGTGGTGATAACAAATCCCAGAGCATTGGCGATGGTTGTAGTGGTATGGGGCATTACAGCATATAATAGCACGGATGCTTTGGCTAAAATATTGGCGACTAAAGCAACAGTAGCCAAAGCCTCATCTGTTTTTCCCTCTTTCATCTTCACCCAAGGGGCATGCTCTTCAATGGCACGGTTCCCAATAGTAAATAGTTTCCAAAGATCTTCTAAGTAACGGTGAAACTGAATATTCTCAAGATGAGCTTCAATAGTCTCAAGAATATCCTGAATGGCTCTTAACTCTTTCATGTGGTATGTTTCCACATGAGTACTGTCAATATGAAAGTCAGAATATTTCCCGCTCATACCGATGATACGATTGAGAAGATTTCCCAGATCATTGCTCAGATCAGAATTGATTCGATCAATAAAGGCACGTTGCGAGAAGTCACCATCTTGTCCAAAGGGCACTTCACGTAGCATAAAATAACGGAAGTTTTCCAGACCATAGTGCTCGGCCACTTCTTTGGGAAACACCACATTACCTTTGGATTTACTCATTTTTTCACCGTCTCGTGTCCACCAGCCGTGTGCTCCAATATGCTTGGGAAGCGGTAGATCCAGACTCATCAAAAATGCCGGCCAAAAAATAGCATGAAACCGTAAAATATCTTTACCCACAAGGTGCATGCTTGCAGGCCAGTAACGCTGCATTTTTTCATCATGATCACTGCCATAACCCAACGCGGTAATATAGTTCAATAGGGCATCAAGCCATACGTACATGACATGTTTATCGTCATGCAGACTCTCAGGCAATTTGACTCCCCATGTAAAACTGGTACGTGTTACCGAGAGGTCGTTAAGTCCGCCTTTGACAAAGTTGACCACTTCATTTTTTCGGGAACGCGGTAAAATAAAGTCTTCATGGGTTTCATAGTACTCAAGCAATTTCTGCTCATAGTTAGAGAGTCGAAAAAAATAACTCTCCTCTTTGACGACCGAGGTCGCTCGACCACAGTCAGGACAAAATTCTCCATCAACAAGCTGGGTCTCAGGAAAAAAGGTTTCACAACTGACACAATAATGCCCCTCATAAAAGTCTTTATATATATCTCCTTTGGCATACATGGTTTCAAAGGCTTTTTGTACTAATACTTTGTGGTCAGCATCAGTAGTACGAATAAAATAGTCATAACTAATATCAAAATCGTCCCAAAGATTTTTAAACGTTGCGCTGATTTCATCGGCAAATTCTTTGGTAGATTTGCCATGACGTTTGGCAGACTCTTCAATTTTTTGACCATGTTCGTCCGTACCAGTCAGGAAAAAGGTGTCCGTGCCGATAAGGCGGTGGTAACGTGCCAGAGCATCGGCAATAAAAGTAGTGTAGGCATGACCGATATGGGCTTCTCCGTTGACATAATAGATAGGTGTAGTAATATAGTAACTCATTTAGCTTATATCCTTAACATTTTAAAATTCAAATCCACCGGTATCTCCTTTGGACATACTCTCATACACAACTTTGACATACTCTTTACGAAGTTCACATGCTAAATAATGTTGACATGCAGAACAACTTGAGCATTGATATTCTTGCTGACAGCGTTGCAATTTTTCCAAAATATTGTCAAGTTTACGTTCGTACTCACTGCGCGTTGGTGTAGACATCATGCACCCGATCGATCTCATATTTGGAACCAAAAAAGCATGGCGAGGTATCGTGGATGTGAGCTACCGTACGTTCGAGTACCCTTGTCTTGCCGTCAATACCGAATCCGCCGGCTTTTTCGTAAACAAAGGCAAAAGGAAATACTTCAAAAAGTAGTCGCAACTTGCCATCGGGTCTGTCTGATGTTGCCGGATAACTGAATAAACCGCCGCCCTTAAGCAGTATTTGATGCAAATCGGGTACCATGCCGCCGGAGTAACGTAGTCGGTAACCTTCGTTAAAGAGACCATCAATTAGAGCTTTATGGTACGGCGCCCAATGTTGCTGTGTACCTCCGGGAGCATTTAGTTTTCCTTTTTCATTCAGACGAATCTCTTTGACAAATTCCCAATGGTTATTTTGTAACAGGTGAAGCTTGGTTTTATTGTGCGCAAAAACCATCTCGACACGCGGTCCAAAGACCACATAACATGCTGCTACCAGATTGGTTCCTTCAAATCCTTTTTCATAAATACCGTAAATGGATCCGACGCTTAAATTGACATCAACCAGCGAAGAGCCATCAAGTGGATCGTATGCAATGTAATACTTGCCGTTGCTATGAAGTGCAACGGCATGTTCCTTCTCTTCACTGGCAATGGTATGGATGGAGGCAACGCGGGAGAACTCCTCTTCAATAAGCATGTCACACTGAATATCTAGTTGCAACTGAGTTTCACCCGAGCTGTTCTGTTCTTGGGAATAACCAATATCTTTGACATCAATAGCCTTTTTAATCCGAATGGAACTGCGCTGAATTGCTTCAAAAATTTCTCTCATTTATACTGCCTTTGCATGGGTTAAAATCCACGATACTACTTCGTGTGGATTATTGAGATCTAGAATATCTACGTTCTCAGGGAGCCTGTAGTTGCTCACATCAATCGTCTGGTCAACTGCCAGAGCGTTCATGTAGGGAAAGTAGGTCTCGTCAATGTGCTCTCTAAAGATGCTGATGCGGGGCAGGGGAAGATTTTTTAGCCCCTCTACTAACAATACATCAAACGTACCAAAAAGTTTCATAATTTCGTCGAGGTCTTTATGTCGCTGAGAGAAGAGTGTCGTGCGTGTCGGCGAGGTCACTACAACTTCTGCACCTGTATCGGAAAATTTATAGCTGTCTTTACCCGGAACATCAAAATGTGCTTTATCTTTCGGATCATTTTTAACAATAGCCACTTCAAGTTGATGCTCATGAATCAACAATCGTGCTACTTTTAAAACCAGTGTGGTTTTACCACTGTTTGAAGGCCCGGTAAATGCTACCGCAAGACGTTTTTTCAAATAAAAATTCCTACATGTAAATTATTGAGGTGATTATATAAGAAGTATCATTAAATAAATGTTTAAGTACAGCATTGCTATGCTAAAATAGCATCAAAAACAGGTTGAATGGATGAAACTACTATTACTCACAACGTTGCTGGTCTCGTTTTTTTCGGGATGTTCTCACACGACGGCATTTGACTTTTTTAAAATGGATGCCAACTATGAGCGTGCCATCTCAAACTTACAGACCGGTACAATTGCCAGATCTTTTGAAACAGAAGTCATTCTTTCTAGTATCTATTTAAATAAAGTCTATCCACAACAGTACCGCGATGGAGAATACTTTTTTATTGCACTCTACATAGCAGATGATCAGCGTCCTTTTTTAAACCCGGAAGAAACAGAACATTCAGAATACAAACTGACACTAAACGGTGTGAATTACCTCAATGCAAAGGTATTAAAAGAAGACGATCCGTTGCGCTCGTTAATGCCCATCAATAACGAATGGAACCGCTATTATCTCATTGAGTTTGCAACGCAATCGCGTGAAGACTTGCTGCTGAAACTTGAAGATATGAATCTCAATACGATCAAGTTGAAATATCGTAAAGAAAATACTATGACTAAAACGCCATAGTATTCAGCATGCTGACAAAAAGAATATCAATAATTTGTAAACCGATAATGAGTACCAGCGGTGTAAAATCAATACCGTTAAAGGTAGTGGGAATATAGCGACGCACAAACTCGTAAGCCGGTTCTGTAAGGCGATAGAGTATTTGAACAATAGGGTTACTTGGATCAGGACGTACCCAACTCAGTACCGCAGCAATAATAACGACCCAGATGTAAGCACTAATCAGTGAGTGGATGAGTCCACCCAATCCTAAGATAATTCCACTCATTTGACTACCTCCGCTAAATAATTTTTAAGATATTTGTAGATGTCTGAAATCTCAGGACCATGTTCGGCACCTGTCAGGAGTAAACGGAGTGATTTAAAGTAAAACCTTCCTTTTAAGCCGCTTGCTTTCATTGTGTGCTGCTCGAAGTCGGTGTATTCCTCGAAAAACGGGGCATTTTGAATGACAGCCTTGAGTGTCTGGGCACTTTCTTGATACATTGAAGGAATTGATTTCTCAGAAAAAATAGGCTCAATTTTAGCACGTAACTCTTTGAGTGTTCCCGACTCCTCTAGGTAGAGATGTGCCAAGGCACCGATCTCATCATCGGCGAATCCCACATAACGAGACAACTCTTTGTAATCAAGACGCTTCAGATGCTCACGATTAATAAATTTAAGTTTTTCCAAATCAAAACGTGCCGGCGATTTGGAGAGTGTCTCAAGAGTAAACCACTCTAACGACTCACTGAGTGTAAAAATCTCTTTGGGAACCTTATTGCCCATAAGAATAAGATAGTTGGCAATAGCCTGGGGAAGGTACCCTTCCTCAAGCAGCCACTTGACACTCGAAGCATCATCTCGCTTACTCATTTTTTTACCCTCATGGTTTAAAATAATAGGCAAATGGGCATACTCAATGCTCTTGTCATAACCGAGTGCATCACGCACTGCAATCTGTTTGGGGGTGTTACTCATGTGGTCTTCACCGCGAATAACCAAAGAGATATCACTGATCATGTCGTCCACAGCGCAAGCAAAATTATAGGTCGGATACTTCTCCTGACGCATAATAATAAAGCTGTCAATATCAAAGGAGTGAAATGTAATGCTTCCTTTAATCTTATCGACAACGGTAATGTCGCTGTCGGGTCGACGCAGACGAATAGTAAAAGGGTTAGTATTGTCTATAGTGTCTTCAGCACGCAAATGACTGCAGGTCTCATCATAACGAAACGGCTGCTTATTTTTCTTGGCAAGTTCTCGTTTGACATCAAGCTCGGCAGGAGTACAGAAGCAGTTAAAAGCTTTTTTGTCGTGCAAAAGCTGAATAGCCATAGCGCGATGATATTTCAGTTGAGCACTTTGATAAATGACGTCTTGATACTCAATAGAAAACAGTGCCAGAAGCTCCAAAATTTCTTTATCTTTCCCTTCAATATTACGTTGGGTATCGGTATCTTCAATTCTAATAATAAGCGGTTCTTTTCGCTGTATGGAACAGATATAGTTAAATAAGGCAACACGGAGATTGCCAATATGCATATCACCGGTAGGACTGGGTGCAAAACGAAGCATGAATATTCCTAAAACTTTTTCATAATCATACCAAAGATTCTGGGTGAGTCTATTAAATATTTTTTTGGTTAGAGTTCGTTATACTTAGAAAGGTATACAAGTTTCAAAACAGTAAGGATATAGATGCACATTTTAGTAACTGGAGGGGCAGGCTATATTGGTTCGCATGTTGTCAAGCAACTCATTGAGAAAACATCACATCGCATTTCAATTATAGACAATCTTTCGACAGGACATCAAAGCACCATAGATACGCTCAACAGCATCTATCAAAATGAAAGGTACGATGAGGAGGGTATTACATTTTACCATGAAGACTTAAAAAATTTCGAGGCAATTGAAACAATTTTTACAACCGCCTCTTTTGATGGCGTTATTCATTTTGCAGCGAGCATTGTTGTTCCGGAATCTGTTGAGAATCCACTAAAATACTATATGAACAATACAGTCAATACAACGCACCTCGTTTCATTATGTACAACGCATAATATTAAGCATTTCATCTTTTCATCGACTGCTGCAGTATATGGAGAACCTCCTGAGCCACAAGTAAAAGAGACAACACCGACGATACCCATTAACCCCTACGGCAGAAGCAAACTCATGAGTGAACAGGTTTTGCAGGATGCATCGCAAGCCAAAGAAGACTTTTCACATGTCATTTTGCGCTATTTTAATGTTGCCGGAGCCGATACGCTTAATCGCATTGGTCAAAGCTTCCCCAATGCGACCCATCTCATCAAGGTTGCCGCACAAACGGTTATTGGAACCCGAGAGAGTATGATGATATTTGGTGAAGACTATAACACGCCTGATGGCACCTGCATTCGTGACTATATTCATGTTGATGATCTCGCATCGGCACATGTAAAAGCGTTGGAGTATTTAGAGCAGGGGAGTGACTCCAATATCTTTAATGTCGGGTACGGGCACGGTTTTAGCGTGAAGGAGGTTATTGGTACCATGAAAACCATTAGTCATGTAGACTTTGACGTACGAGCAGCACCGCGACGTGCGGGCGATCCGGCTGTACTAATTTCAGATAACAGCAAAATAAAAAATATACTCCATTGGAGTGCGCAGTATGATGATCTTTCGGGTATCTGTGCCACGGCTTTAGCATGGGAGAAAACATTGTAACATTTAAATATAACGATGGAACAATAATGGTGACCCCACGGAGACTCGAACTCCGGTAACATGGATGAAAACCATGGATCCTAACCGCTAGACGATGGGGCCAAAAGGAGGTAGAAGTAATTCTTGAGCCAGAATTATAGTCATCACAATCTTAAAGGCGAATAAAAACAAAAAAATTTAAAAAATTAATCCATAAAAAAGATTCAATAGTGGATAATAC
>JALUJE010000283.1:0-662 GCA_027057185.1 Helicobacteraceae bacterium
ATCCTGATCATGCCAAATCTCTATTAAAAGAAATTTTTAAACATGAAAAAGAGATTACTTTCAATTTGGAACAAAAAGCACAAGAACTTCACCGTGCCCTGCGCGGTGACACACGAAAAACCCGTGATATGCTCGGATTTTGGATCAATCTCGCCTTTGTCGACGGTGAGCTCTCCCACAATGAAGAGCAGATGCTACAACTCCTGTCGCAACATTTACATGTAGAAGCATCACTGTTTCAAAGTATGCTCGAGCAGTTTCAGGGTGTCTATAAAAATACCCGGGTTCAAAGTACCATTGATGATGCCTATGCCCTCTTGGGCGTCAGTGAGAACAACTCCTTGAAAGAAATAAAAAAAGCCTACCGAAAACTGGTACGTCAATATCACCCCGACATTATCAAAGCACAAGGTGCAGATGATGCCTATATGAAAGAAGCCACCCAAAAAGTACAAGCCATTAATGCCGCATATGAGCAGATAAAACGCATACGTTCGTAATGTAGAAACGCTATAATGACGCATAGATTTCAGACGTTGTAAAGGAGAAATCATGCTAACCGTTCTTATTATTGGCGGGGGCTATGGCGGCATCCGAGCGCTTGAAACTCTCGCTACAACCGCTGATCATAACGTAAAAATCATACTGATCGATCAGCATAC
>JALUJE010000283.1:672-1912 GCA_027057185.1 Helicobacteraceae bacterium
CACTATCTACAGACAGAGAGCTACAATCTGTTAGTCTCCAACCGCTCTTTAGAACAAACATTTATCTATCTTCCGACATTCGTTTCGAGTTTTGGAGACCGGACGCATTTTATCTGTGATGAAGCACGGCATATTGAACATCAAACGCTGGTCTGTCGGCACACCAAGCTGGATTTTGACTATGCCATTATCGCTACGGGAAGCATCACGAGGTTTTCACAAGATTTCCATGCCAAAGGCGCTTATGTACTTGGAGTCAAAAGTC
Organism: Helicobacteraceae bacterium; assembly: GCA_027057185.1. Lineage (GTDB taxonomy): Bacteria > Campylobacterota > Campylobacteria > Campylobacterales > Sulfurimonadaceae > QNZR01. The sequence continues at coordinate 938 of JALUJE010000283.1, forward strand.
TCAGAGCCACGCTTCATGCCAAACACTTTTTTGAAGAGGAGTTGTTTGAGCGGCTGGAGGCATGCCGCCATCAAAAGACCTTTACTATTGTCGTTATCGGCGCCGGATTGAGCGGTGTTGAGGTCGCCGCGCAAATGCAAGAATATTTTAACCGTTACACTAGAGAGAATGCCCTGCATTGCGGTGCCATTCACATTAAACTTATTGCCAAACATATTCTGCGCACACAACCTGCCGAAATTATTGCCAAAACCACCGCACGCCTGGAAAATCTGGGTGTCGAATTACTCAGACATCATGTTGCCAGTGTGCAGGAACATCATGTCATTTTAGACAATCATGATACCATTGCTTTTGATTTTACCATTGTCACCGGGGGCATTGCGCCCTCGCCGTTTATTCATCATCTTTCTTTTGACAAAAATTCCAGCGGTTTTTTAACGGTCGATGACTATTTGCGAATTTCGCCTACACTCTACGCTATTGGAGATGCCGCCATGATGCACAATCCAACAGGAGAACCAATTGCTCCCACTGCGCAAAGTGCTGAAATCAGTGGTACCCTGGCCGCCAGAAATATTCTTGCTTCCATTAAAAACCAACCTTTACATCGCGCCAATATAACCCTTCGCGGGTTGGCCATTGCTCTAGGAGGAAGATATGCCCTTGTCATCACACCATGGGGGTTTTCCATTGGTGGCATAGCAGGCTGGATGATCAAACAAGCAATTGAAAAGTGGTATAAAATCAGGCTAAAACGCAGAACATCTTACGCTCACACCGTACTTCATACATGTCATGAGGAAGGAAGAGGTTAAAAAAAGTTTACCAATAAAGGAAACTTTAGATTTTGAATTTATAAATAAGACTCACGTAGGTATTGAGTATGTTATCAATGTCGTAGGTATATGGGGTTTTCGTTCCGGTTCCATCGTCTACGTAATGCGTGTTTTCGGCATTTAAGTTCATATAGCG
>JALUJE010000284.1 GCA_027057185.1 Helicobacteraceae bacterium
CTGAGTAGCATCATCTTTCTCTTTTCCCATAAATCCGCCGGAACCAACCGCAATAATAGACTGCTGCACATGATATGACGGTTTTTCTGCTACAAAATCGGTAATGCGCTTTTTCTGATAATCATGCAACTGCGTATACAGTAGCGGCATAGAGATTACCAGTGTTCCAATGAGGGTTGCCCAGATTTTCCAGCTAACACCGACAAAAAAGAGAATGGAAAACCCCAACAGCAACAAAACAATTGCCGTTCCCAGATCAGGTTGTTTGACAATCAGAAAAAATGGTAGTAAAATATAGAACGATATTTTCACAAACTCTCTAGCATTGTAACCTCGCACCGACGGAGGGTTTTTACTAATAAGATATGCCAGCATCAAAATAAATGCCGGCTTCATAATCTCAGACGGCTGAATGGTAAAATCAATAAATGGTATTTCAATCCAGCGTTTTGCTCCCAGCCGGACATGTCCAAAAAATTCTACGGCAATAAGCAGTAAAATATTGAGCCAGTAAAAAATGGGGATCAGCCAACTGAACCGACGAATGGGCAGTAAAAAAAATAGCATAAAAACTATGCTCGCTACACCCACATAGACCAGATGTTTTTGTGCCAGTGTCGGTGCAATTTCTCCAATAAGCCACTGTGAGATCACCACAAGCGGAATAATTAAAATAATAGAGATAAAATCAAAGTGTGCTAAAATACGCCGATCAAGTTTCCTCAAGGATTCTACTCCGATTGTCACCAATTTACAGTCAAATTGTAACACACTAAAGGTAATGCAGCCATGAAGCCACCATCGCACTTTGAGGTCACCCAAACATCACGACTCGACACGTTTCTAACCCAAACACTCCAGGAACCTCGCAATCAAGTTGCCCACCTCATTAAAAGCGGCCATGTTTTAGTAGAGGGTACCACCATCACCAAACCCGGACTCAAACTCAAATGTCAACAAAGCGTCAGTGTCACGTTTCCAGAACCCAAAATTACCCCTGCACAAGCCATTGACTTTGATGTAGAAATCCTCTACGAAGATGACGCCATTTTGGTTATCAACAAACCCAGTAATCTCACCGTTCACCCTGCTGCCAGTGTGACAGAGCCTACCCTTGTTGATTGGCTGAAACATAAAGAGATGCGACTCTCAACCATTAGCGGCGAAGAACGCCACGGTATTGTCCACCGACTTGACCGGGGTACTAGCGGGGTTATGGTTGTGGCAAAAAGCAATGAAGCACATGAAAAGCTCTCCTCTCAGTTACAGGACAAAAGTATGGGACGCTATTATCTAGCTGTCATCTCTCCACTGCTAAAAGAGGAATTTACCTATATTGACAAACCCATAGGAAGAAGCTCACACAATCGACTAAAAATGGGCATTACCGAACATGGAAAACAAGCGCAAACCCTCTTTAAAAAGCTCTATCCCAGCCGTGATGAAGACTGTGAACTCATTACATGTAAATTATTTACCGGCAGAACCCATCAGATTCGTGTCCATTTAGAATCCATAAGCCGCCATATTGAAGGCGATCATTTATATGCTCTTAAGAGCAAAAAAGATAAAATCAGCAGAATTTTACTCCATGCCTATCTACTCTATCTGGTGCATCCGTACTCCGGTGAAACCATGGAGTTTTGTGCCCCGATAGCCCAAGATATGCAAACGTTTATTGACCAAAAATTTGAGAAGGAAATCATTCATGAGATCATTGATCCACATCATTTTAACCGCCATTTTAGCAGTTTTACTCTTTAACGGCTGTTCCAAAACACCTTCAGCCCAGCAAAAAACGGTATTGGACTCGTCACTGCCTAAAGTCAGCATCAATGGCACACTGGTCGATATGAATGCTATTGCCTTTGAGTGGAAACCGTTACAGCATCCTCGGGCTGTTGGTGTTGCCATTTACAGAAACGATCCCAAAAGCAACAGTACCAAACTGCACCTAATCAAGCGCATTAACAATAAAAATGTTACCCATTATGTCGATACCGATGTCATGCCAAATACCAAATATCAGTATATTTTTACCTCATTCAATAAAGACGGTGCAGAATCTCATCCAAGCAAGATGGTCAACGTCAGTACCTTGCCACGGTTGAAGTCCGTCAGCTTCTTCAGCTCTATCGGCAATATGCCTCGCAAAGCCAAACTTATCTGGAGACCGCATACCAATGCCAAAGTAGTTGCCTATGAGATTCAGCGTCAAACGTTTGATGATCCGGAATGGGAAGTCATTGCCACGGTCAAAGGACGCCTCAATGCCGAATATATTGACGAAGACCTTGAAGATGACAAAGTATACAAATATCGTATTCGTGCCATTACCTTTGACCATCTGAAATCACTGCCGAGTGAGACGGTTCAGGTCACCACCAAACCACTTCCTGCGACAGTTACAGGAGTTACGGCGACAACAGAAGCAGTCAAACAGATCACCATTTCGTGGACACCCAGCACCGCAGAAAGCATTGACTACTACAAGGTCTACCGTGCCAACAGCAGTGACGGATATTACAAACTCATTAAGAAAACCCGTCAAACAAGCTATGTCGATCGTATCAAAAAAGATGGCGTAGGTCACTATTACCGCGTTAGTGTAGTCGATCGTGATGGACTCGAAAGTCTCAAAAGCAATCCTCCCACCTACGGCAGTACCCTAGGAAAACCCAAAACACCGAAAAACTTCAGAGCAGAACTGATTAACGGTGCCGTCTATTTAAGCTGGAAACGGGCCGACAATCGCACCAAAAGCTATACATTGATGAAAACATCGCGAAGCGGTTGGCTTTCAAAAAGTACCAGCCACGTTGATAATATCACCAAAACCGAACTGACCGATACCAATATTGCTCCGGACATCCTCTATGAGTATCAGATCTTTGCCGTCGATGCCAATGGCGTGAAGTCCAAACCGTCCGAGGCAGTCGAGATCTCTTTTGAATCAAAATAGGTTGTAACTTAATGCCCCACATCCATTTGCAAGAGCGCTCTGCCGCCCATATTCCCTCTCAGGTCGGCAGGAGCCGTTTTGACTTTATTGCAACCAATGTCAACCACGTACAAGAGCAGCTCATTGCTACTGAAGTGGCACAAAAAAAGTTTTTCATTCTTCTAAAAGATGCGCCAAAACGGCTCATTAAAAGTGACAAGATCACCCGTCCTTCACCAACCTATTTAATTCATAGTGCCCTTTTAGATTATGTCACACTCACCAATGCCAAAGTCCTGAGTTCTAATGTTCATACCGCTGAAAAAAGTATCCACCTTCAAGAAGATCATGCCCTCAAACCCGTCGCATTTTTTACCGAGAACTTTCCTACCGATCGTGAGCTTCATATTGAAATTGGTTTTGGTTCAGGTCGCCACCTGATTCATCAAGCACTACAGCATCCCAATGCACTCTTTATCGGTATTGAGATTCACCGCCCATCTATTGAGCAAGTACTCAAACAGATCAGTATTCAACATATCGACAACATCCTTCTTGTTGATTATGATGCACGTCTGTTTATGGAGCTGGTGCCCTCCAATATTGTTAGTAATATCTATGTTCATTTTCCTGTTCCCTGGGATAAAAAACCCCATCGACGCGTTATCTCAAAAGCCTTTATTGAAGAAGCCATTCGTGTGTTAAGCTGTAACGGACAACTGGAACTGCGAACCGACAGTGAGCGCTATTACCACTACGCGTATGAAACATTCATGTCCCTACGGCAGCTCTCACTGGAAATTCACAAAAATCGTTCCATTGCTGTAAGCAGCAAGTATGAAGACCGTTGGCGACTCATGGAAAAAAATATTTACGATCTCATTCTCATCAATACCGAAGAGAGTCCCCCTCATCAAAACAATGTATGTTTTGATTTTCCCGAAAATCTGCTCAATACCGTACGATTACACGAGCTTAACGGTAACACTATCACCTTTGAAGGGGGTTTCATTCATTTTGAACGGCTCTATGCCATTGAAGGCGGCGGTATGCTGTTTCGACTCTCTCTTGGCAGTTTTGAGCGTCCCGAGCACCTCTATTTAATTTTCAAAGAGAAAGAGACGATATACTTTCCTCAAGAACCTATTGCAACACGAACCAACTATAAAGTGCATCAACAACTCATCAAGGAACTTCATGGATAAGGTGATCTATGCGCACAACCTGTCATTAGCCTATAATGACAGAGAAACCATCATTAATGACACCTCCTTTTCCATTGAGTCGGGAAGCTTTGTCTTTATTACCGGTGCCAGCGGCAGTGGTAAATCAACCCTGCTCAAATCTTTTTATGGCGCCATTACCCCCAAACGTGGTGATCTGATTGTCGGTGGTGTCGAACTTAGTGATATTGCACCCAAAAAACTCAACTTACTGAGACGGCATCTTGGTATTGTCTTTCAGAACTACCGTCTGGTGAATGAGTGGAGCATTGAAAAAAACGTCATGTTACCGCTCATTATTTCAGGTTACTCCAAAGAGGTCAGCACCTCACAGGTAGAAAAGCTACTTCGTCATGTCAAGCTTAGTCACCAAACCGGAAAATATCCGCAGGAGTTAAGCGGTGGCGAACAGCAACGCGTGGCAATGGCTCGGGCACTCTCTCACAATCCTATTTTAATACTTGCCGATGAGCCTACGGGAAATCTTGACGACTACTCCTCTCAGGTTATCTGGAACCTCTTGCAAGGTGCCAATCTTCAGCTAAAAACAACGGTTGTGGTAGTAACACACAATATCCCCAAGACCTTAAATCTTGAATATAAGCATTTTCACCTGGAGAACGGGGTACTCAATGAAGTCCTTTAAAAACCACCTCTCTTTAATTATGGCAATTGTAACTATCTTGTTTTCTCTACAGATATTTACCATTACCGAACGTGCTATTGATGCCTATGAAAGCAACTTAAAAGAGAACTACTCGATTGTTGTAGTATCAGAAAAAAAGATTTCGCAAAAAACCTTTCAACAGATGCACCCCCTCATTAAAAAAAGTGAACTGATTTCTGCCGATCATGTCCTAAAAAACATTAAGCTTCAGATGAAACAGACCAATATCAAGCTTCTTAAAACCGCATTACCGAAGTTTTACCGCATTCATCTCTCAAAATTTCCCTCACCTGATCAGATTGATGCCATTACCAATGCCATTAAAGAACATGTTGGCGTCACAAGAGTGGAAAGTTTTGAAAACAGCCACAATACTACTTACAAGCTATTGCTTTTATTCAAACAGGTGGTACTGGTACTCGCCATCTTTATTTTTGTCGTCACCTCACTGCTGATGCTCAAAGAGATGCGCATTTGGCAGTTTCAGCATACTGAGCGCATGAGTATTATGGCGTTGTTTGGCGCTCCGGTCTGGTTACGTTCTGCCGTACTGTTTCGACTCGCCGTGATTGACGCACTGCTCGCAACACTCATTGCCTGTATTGTATTTGTCGGTATGGTAAACTATGGATGGATTGAATCGGAACTGGACGTCATTGGTATTCATATTACCATTTTTGATCTTTTCAATGATGGGCTCTCCATGTTAATGTTAGCTCTGGGTCTCTCCTTGTTTTTAGCTACCATGATTGTTTTAGGACATAAAGAAGAGGTATGATTCGTTTATTTTTACTCCTTCTATGCCTTAGTCTCAACGTTAGTTTTGCCCGCAATATTGACACGGAAATTCAAAATACCTCCAAGCGGCTCAAAACATTCGATAAAGATCATCGTATTATGAATACCAAAATGGCAAAAAATGCCAAAGCCATTCTCAAACAACAACGCACCGTACTACAGCAGACCAAAGAGCTGCAAACAATGGAAAAAGAGCTAAAAGAGAAAGAAAATGCCTATCAAACACAGAAAAAAGAACTCACAAAATTAAAACAATCAAGCAATAAACTCAATGAAGAACAACAAAAAATCGAGCAGGCTCTAGTCTTTGCCGTTGCCCGTAACGCGTCACTCATGGCAGTACTCGATAAAAAAGATCCGGTCAATGAACTCTCACTCATTACCCAAGAGACACTCAAAGCGCTAAGCCAACAAATTCATCATGAAATTCAGGCACTCAACTCCAACTACTTTGAGACCACAAAAAAAATTAAACGTCTGGAAGAGCGCATACAAAACCTTCACAGTGCCATTGCCATGATTGACTCCAAAAAACAGACGCTACTGGTACTCAAACGCTCTACCGACAAAAGCCTTGCCCTGCTCGAAAAGAAACAACAACAGTATAAAAATGCTTTTAAAAAGCTTCAGGATCAACAGCGTGCTTTGCGCAAGACCTTGACCAGCCTCAATATTATCAAAGAAAAAGAGAAAGAACGTATTGCCCGCGAAAAACGAGAACGCCAAGAAGCACAACGTTTGGCAAAGCTGGAACAGGAGCGGCAAAAAGCATTAAAAAGCGGGAAAAAACTCCCTGCCATTAAAAAACAGAGCATTTTTCATAGTGTCAAAACCAAACGTTACCGTGGTAAAAAAACTATTGCGCCTCTCTCAGAATATACCCTTATTAAAAAATTTGGTCCCTATACTGATCCGATTTATGATATTAAAACATTTAACGAGTCGGTCT
>JALUJE010000285.1 GCA_027057185.1 Helicobacteraceae bacterium
TACTTCATAACCTCTAGTTATACTCTATCTATTAAAATAATAGCTTATATTAATCATAGCTTTATCATATAATAAATAGCGATAACCCCATATTTTACGGTTAAGAAACAAACTGTTAAATTAGTAAGTATTTTATTATATTAAATAATAGTGCTTAGAAGTTGTAGAAACAACACATTAATGAAAAAAATTAGTTTTATTTTTTATGTTTAGTGTAACTTTATTGAAAAATCGTGTATATTCTTTATTGAAGATGAAAATAATGTCGACAAGACAGAAGAAAAGGAAGGATATTTTCATGGAACAAGAGAATGGAACGAAAAAGAAATTTTCTCTGGGGATATGGGTCATCATTGCATTAATTGTAGCGGGTCTGATTATTGGAATGGTAACATCATTTATTACTGTCGTTGCAGTAAAACATACGTCTAATGTTACCTTTTGTGGATCGTGCCACTCAATGGAGCCGATGGCGGCAGCATACCGTAACAGTGTGCATGGCGGGTACGGAGATAGCGGCGTTATGGCGACATGTGCCGACTGTCACCTCCCTCATGAATCAACTTTAGGGTACATGATCCAGAAAGTGAAGACCGGAATGTGGGATGTTTGGGTAGAAACCACACATGATACCTCTAAAATTGACTGGCATGAGCGTCGTGAAGAGCGTCGCAACTGGGTATATGATTCTGGATGTCTTCACTGTCATGAAAATCTCCTTCGCGGTACGCGACCGAACAAAAAAGCATTTACGGCACATAAGGCATATTTTGCTAAAAAACTATTGGTTGTTGGTGAAAATGGAAAAAAAGAGAATGCCAAATGTGTGGACTGTCATAGAAATGTCGGTCATTATAAGCTAGAAGAGCATCTCCCGCCACCTCCGGAAGAAGCAGAGTTTGTAGATGAAACCAGTGAACACTAGGGAGGCTGATGATGGAAAAGAAACATATTAAAATTGTTGTTGCAATTGGTGTCCTTGTATTGGTAGTAATTTTTTTAGCTGTGAATAATGCCGGTGAAAAGTTTGCGCGTCTTGGAACCATCGGTGCCAATATTGCAACCAATTTGGCACATGCCACTCATGGGGATCCGCGTCCTCTTGAGGAGATGACAAAAGAACATATAAAAGAGATTACGGGAAGTACCAACAAGGTAGATGTGAAAGAGCTGCCCAAGGCATTTGTACCGCTTAAAGAACATTTGCATCCACCATTTGCTATGGGAGCATGTAATATTTGTCATGCACCCAAACGTTCTAAACCGGCGGCTATTGTGACACATACCGTTGCACAACTGTGTTATAAGTGTCATGAACCTGTAGAGAAAATTGATGCGCGTATGGCAGCATTGGATTGCAACAAATGTCACAGTCCTCACCATGCCGACAGAGAGAAACTGGTACGTGAAAAAGTTACGGAAGAAGAGTGCCCGGTAGGTGAGTTTCAATAACGTAGTATTTAGAGTTTTGGTAATGAAGGTAAGTGATGAATAAGAATGTAATTCAAACCGTGTTTTTAATACTTTTGGTGGGATCAGGAATCTATTTTTATCAAGCATACAATGTTGGTGAAAAGCTTGATCGGTTTGTAGCCATTATGGGCAATATTGCCCATAATCTACAACATGCCAAGCATGCGTATGAAGTCGATGTCAATATTACGGATGATGAACTTAGTGAGATTAACATTACCAAAATTTCCAAGGAGATGAAAAGTTCTCTTGATAAGAAAAAAGAGGTAGCCCCTGTAGCTCGTGTAGCCCCGATGGCTATTGAAGCTGATGAAATTCGTGAAGAAGAACATCCCATTCATAACAAAGCCCATGCGATTAAAGCCAAGCTGGTACGGCTGGAAGATCTGCCGGCAAAATTTAAACCACTGAAAAAACATCTGCATGAGCCGTTTAAAATGGGAGCATGTCAAATTTGTCATGTAGCCAATACCAATAAACCGGGTGATCTGGTTCGTAAAAATATCCATGAGATCTGTTACGAGTGTCATAAAACGCGCTATACGAAGAAATTTGATCATAAACCGGTCAAAGAAGGTAAGTGTATGGATTGTCACGATCCGCATCAATCTGATACCAAAAAATTGCTCAAAGCCGATTCGGTTAATAATTTATGTTTGAAATGTCACGACAAAAAGAGTACTTTTAAAGATAGAGCACGCAAACAGTTTGTCAATATGAAATTACCGGTGAAACATAAACCAATTGTGAAAAAGAGCTGTCTGGAGTGCCATGATCCACACACGGCAGATCATAAGATGCTACTGAATTTGGATGCCAATATGGATTTATGTTTGGATTGTCATGATGATATTAAAGATAAAATCCATGATTCCAAATATAAGCACGGTGGGGTTAACAATAGTAAAAAGCACTGTTTAGAATGTCACAATCCGCATGCAACCAAATATAAAAAACTGCTCAAAAAAGATCAGATTTCTATGTGTCTGACGTGTCATGACAAAGAAGTTAAGTCTGATGAAGACGGCGGTATGCTGATGAATATGAAAAAACATCTAAAAGAGAACCCGAACTGGCACGGACCAATCAAAGATGTTGCCAAAGAAGGGGGATGTGTTGCATGTCACGACCCTCACGGCTCCAATAATTTTAGTATTTTACGTAAATCCTTTACGAAAAACTTTTATGATAATTTTGAAAACAAAGAGTTCTTCTGTTTTAAATGTCATGAGCAGAAAAAGGTTGTTGAACAGTATACGACTAACGACAAAATTACAAAATTCCGTGACGGGGACGTGAATTTGCACTATTTACATGTAAACGATAGAAAAGGGCGAAGTTGTCGTGCTTGTCATGATGAGCACGCCTCAAAATATAAGCACCTCATACGCGACTATACCGACTTTAACGGTATCAAGTTTCCCTTGCGTTTTATTGATGCTAAAAATGGTGGATCATGTGCACCGGCATGTCACAAAAAATTTGAATACGACCGTGTTGATCCCAAAGGAATAGGAAGATGAAACCCTTAGAGCTGCTTCTGATGGCAGCAGTGCTGCATTTTGGTATGGGGTGTGGTGTTATGGCGTTGGCGGAGGAGACACCGCCTACCATTATTGTATCACCACCCGATAAAATTCTGGTGCATGAGACGACGTTAAGCGTTGTGTTAAAGGTCAATACCACGCAGGTTGATCAGATTCAGTTATGGACATCAATGGGGCGCACCACATTTGATTTGAACAGCTCCAAAGCATATTATTGTCAATCCATATCGTTACGTTTGGGTGAGAATCGTATTGATGTACGCTCCTATAAAGATAATGCTTTGGTAAGTGAACAGGTTCGGCACCTTTATGTAACGTCACCGATCTACCAAGAGTTTAAATATCCACCGACAGAGTATCAAAGACATTTTTTTCATACCGATACCAATGAAGCCAAATGCCAATCTTGTCATGATATGAGTGTGAATGAGGTTAAAGGGGTGGCTTTTATTGATGTCACAAAATCAAACTGTTACCACTGTCATCACAATATTACCAACGCGAAGTATGCTCATGCTCCGGCCGTCAACTGGCTGTGTACTTCCTGCCATAACGGTGAGGTCGGTAGTGACAACAAAAAATTTCAGGGACGTTCCAAATACCTTGTACCTGAGCCGGTAAACACACTCTGTTTTCGGTGTCATAAAAAGAATTTTAAACTGTGGCAGTCGTATCGTTATCGACACGAACCCCTTGATTCGGGTCGTTGCAACAAATGTCATAATTCACACGCTTCGCCTTATAAAATGTTTGTACGAAAACCGGTCAACAGCATTTGTATGGGGTGTCATAAAGATAAGCAAATCCGGGCAAAACGTCATGGTTCAAAATGTGAAGGAGCCAGTGAAGGCAAGCGTTGTATTGCCTGTCATACCCCGCATGCCTCCAGCAGGGAGTTTTTTCTGAAAGAGAAAAAATCTAAAGAACATAATGGTACCCGTACGAGATTGCCTCAGAAGGAGACGTTACATGAATGATCGACTGAGACGATGTTGTCTGGGAGTATTGTTTTTTACGGTAGCGTTGTATGCTACTGACCCTGTGCTCGAGATTACCCAGCCAAAACAACAAGCCGTTGTGCATGATGAGGCGTTAGTTACCATTGTAGTTGCACCGCAACATGAGGGGGTAAAGTCGGTCATTTTAACAACCGACACCAACAATACAGTGACACTGAAAATGCACAGTGGACAAAGTCACTATTGCCATACGTTTCAACTGCATCTTGGAGACAATAACATTAGTATTGCTGCTATACGAGACAAGAAGGTAATGAAAGCATTTACACGTCAGATTTTTGTAACCTCAAAAGTAGATAAGGCATACCGCTATGCACCAAAAAAGTATGAAAAAAGCTTTTTTCATACAGATGCTCAGGAAAAGGTGTGCAGTCACTGTCATGATATGCGTGTCAATGAGATTCCCGGTGTTGCATTTGAAGATGTCTCCAAGTCCAATTGTTTTGGATGTCATAAGGAGATTAATTTTAAGAAGTATGCACATGCCCCTTCAATAAACTGGTTGTGTACATCGTGCCACAACGGAAAAACAGGTAGTTTTAATAAGGCAGACGCCAACGTTACCAAATTTTCTGTTCCAGACCCCATTGCTCCGGTATGCCTGAAATGCCATGAGAAAAAAAAGAAGCTCTGGAAAGGCAAACGTTTTCATCATGAACCCGCAGATTCCGGGCGCTGTAATAAGTGCCATAATCCACATGCTTCCAATAATTTCAATTATTTAAGAAAACCGGCTTGGGAGTTGTGCACCGGATGCCATAAAGATAAAATAGATGGTGGACATGTGGTAAAAACGTTTGGTCGAAAGATGCACCCGACACATAAAGTAAAAGATCCTTCGCGCAAAGGAAAAGAGTTAAGCTGTGTGAGTTGCCATAATCCTCATGTCTCCAATGCACCGTTTATGCTGCAAAGTGACAGTCTCATGTCGCTTTGCAGCCGATGCCATAAAAAGTAGTGATTCAGCATATGAAGCCGTAGCATGCCCGAGCCGATGAAGACTCTGGTTAACGATAGTGTTTGTTGTTGCGATTTTCAATATAACTACTAATGGGGGAGAGAATCAGCACCAATATGGACAGTAGTACCCACCATGGCGGAAAAATAGAGTCATGTGTTTGTGTCTTGTGTTCGGGGTGATGATTGATAAACTTTTCTTTAGAAGGCGGGGCCGCAGTCAGTTCCGTTGCTACAGGGGTTTTTTGAACGGGTTTTTCGATGGTTTTTTCAACTGTGGCAACGACTTCAGGTTTCTCAATGCTCTCTTTAACGGCGGCAACCACTTCAGGGGTTTTTTCTACCGGTGTTTCAAGAACTTTTTTTGCACTATCAACTGCTTCAGGAACGGTTGTAGCAGTATTGTCAACTTTTTCTTCAATGACGGCTACGGTGTCAGATGCTTTACTGGTGTTATCTTGGGTGGGAGTAGCTGTTTTTGGGATCTCTTTTTCCTCTGCTTCAAGAGTTTTTTTATCAATAGCAATGACTTTGGGCACTTCTACTTTATCTGCTACTACAACCCGTGGTGCGGCATCTTCAGAGTCCTTAATAATCATTAAAGATTCCGGAACCTCTTCAACTACCATGTCCATAGCAACTTCTTCTTGAATGGTAACTTTGGGAGAGCCTGTGGACTCTGTGACAATGACATCGGTTTCGGGAACATAGTTGTTCACAAAAAGACCGGGATAACGTTGCTTAAGTGTATTTTTTACCTTGGACAGATTGCTCTTGTTAGTAAAAGGCTCAATTACCACAATAAAATATTTTCCGGAAGGACGACTGTGCAGTGCAATGCCGTTCTCATCCAATAGGGAGGCAATATCGGGATAATTTTCAAGATACTTCTGTAGTCGTTCCAATGCACGTTCCGCTTTTTCGGGGGTTCCTAGAGAACTAACAATAATTTTTTTCTCTTGCATTTGGGCCTGTACTACAGGAACAGCCAATAAAAACAGTGCCATCAGGCGCAATAAGCGATGTTTCATAAACAACCTTCTATATGTAATGTTAGGGTAAAATCAATCTTGTATTATCGTAATGACAATATCTGTCATTATTTTATATTATATTGAATAAAAACAATCTTGGAAACTGTTTTAAAAAAATCAAAACACCGTTGGACGTTACCATTTTACCTATTTTTTCTTGCAGAACTTCTGAGGTGTAGCCGAGTTGCATCTACTTTTTACCCATAGGTTTGTTTAAGCAACATTTTGTGCGTTATTGCCGGAATCTTCCAAATAACACTCATTTTTGTGTGTTATTTAGCAATATAGCATGTAACACACATGAAATATTTAAGAAAAGTAGGAATTTTTACAAAAATAGTCGGTTTTATGACATACTGCCATATTTTCAATAATTAATACACAAATAGTATGTTTGTTAATGTTGCTTATCGGAGCTAATTTGTGTAAAATGTGTTTGAATAAAGAGTTGTACGTCCCCGCGGAGCGGGAACGTACAACGGCGGGGCTGAACACTGAACGTGTTCCCACCAATTGTCGTATTCCGCTACGCTACATACAACAAT
>JALUJE010000286.1 GCA_027057185.1 Helicobacteraceae bacterium
CCGGCACTCTCCATCGCGACATCAGTTCCAGTTCCCATAGCAATACCCACATGCGCCGTTGCCAATGCCGGAGCATCGTTGATTCCATCACCAGCCATAGCAACGGTATGTCCTTTTGCCTGAAGTTCCTGAACCACTGCTGCTTTTTGTTCCGGAGACACCTCTGCTCTAACCTCATCAATATGTAATTGTTGTGCAACGGCTTGTGCTGTGGTACTACTATCTCCGGTGAGCATCACAACACGTACGCCTTCATCATGCAAATCTGCAATAGCTTTAGGTGTTGAGCGCTTAACAGGATCGGCTACTACTATGAAACCGGCAGCATTTCCATCTACGGCAACGAGCATAACACTTTTCCCTTCTTGTCTTGCGACATCGGCATCATGCAGTAAAGCGTCATCTGCAATATTGAAACTGTGAAATAGTTTACTGTTTCCAATAGCAATTTTCGTATTGTCAATCATTCCACTCACACCTTGACCGGTAAATGATTGAAAGTTTTTCACTTTTACCAATGCAATATTTTGTTCTTTGGCTCCGGAGACAATGGCCTCGGCTAAAGGATGCTCACTCGACAATTCCAGACTTGCTACATATTGTAACAGTTGGTTTTCATCAAAACCTTCAAGGGTATGTATTCCCACCAATTTTGGTTTTCCCTCGGTAAGTGTTCCGGTTTTATCGACGACTAAAACATCGACTTTTTCCAATATTTCCAGAGACTCAGCATCTTTGATCAGAACACCTTCTGTGGCACCACGACCCGTCCCTACCATAATAGACACCGGTGTTGCCAACCCAAGAGCACAAGGACATGCAATAATGAGTACGGCAACTGCACTGACAACCGCATGAGCCAACCGTGGTTCCGGACCGACAAACCACCATACAAAAAAGGAGATAACGGCAATACCTACAACCGCCGGAACAAAATATCCCGCGACTTTATCTGCAAGTTTTTGAATAGGAGCCCGTGACCGACTGGCATTGGCAACCATGGCAATAATTTGTGACAAAAGCGTATCTGCTCCTACTTTTTGAGCCCGCATCAGTAAGCTTCCTGTAGTATTAATCGTGGCACCAATAACAATATCTCCTACCACTTTTTTTACAGCAACCGGCTCACCGGTTACCATCGACTCATCAATATGTGTCTCACCTTCAATCACTTCACCATCAACAGGAATTTTTTCTCCAGGTCGAATACGTAACGTATCCCCTACGTGAACCTTTTCAAGTGCAATATCCTCTTCACTCCCATCATCCCGTACAATTCTGGCACTATTGGGGGCAAGCCCCAAAAGTAGCTCAATTGCGTCATTAGTTTGACTTCGTGCACGAAGTTCAAGAACCTGTCCTAAAAGTACCAAGGTCACTATTACGGCAGCAGCCTCGAAATAGACATCGACCAGTCCACCCTCCATCTGCATCACCGGGGGATATATCTGTGGGAAAAAAAGTGCTACAACACTGTATACCCACGCAAATGACACACCAAGAGCTATCAGTGTAAACATATTCAAATTCCATGTTTTTACCGATTGCCAACCTCTAACGAAAAAGGGCCATCCCCCCCACAAAACAACTGGTGTGGCCAATATAAACCCAATCCACTGCACACTTTTAAGTGACAGCCATTCCGGCAAGAGTGTCGGTACCAAATCGGCAAGCATTGCCAAAACAAATACAGGAATCGACAATACCGTACTCACCCAAAAACGACGTGTCATATCTTTGAGTTCTTCGTTATCATCGTCATCTGCCCTCACCACAAGAGGTTCCAATGCCATACCACATTTTGGGCAGCTTCCGGGTCCTTTTTGCTGAACTTCCGGATGCATAGGACAGGTATATATGGCATCGCTATTGGCTTGAGTTGTTGTAGCGGTATCATGATGATGCGAATCACAGCATGTCTCGTGCGATGCATCAACCGTAAAAAGGGTCGGTTCTATTTTAAATTTTTCTAAACAATGTTCCGAACAAAAATAATAGTGTTCACCTTCAAATTCTGTATGCAATGGTGTGTCTGTTGACACTTCCATACCACACACGATATCTTTTCTCATGGTATCCATCATGGACTCCTTTATTATCATTAGGTCGATTCATCCTAAAACGGCTTTGTTTCACTGCAATACACCTAAAACCAAAATCGTAAACCGGCAATAACATAGATCTCATTAAGCGGTATGAACCTATCGGTATTGGAAAAGTTTTGGCTCCACTCAACACCGACATACGGTGCAAATTCTCTTATAAATTCATATCGAAGTCTTGCTCCAAGTGTAAGATTTGAAAAGCCGCTACCCATTCCCATCTCTGGTACATCCTTGCTGTAAGCTTCCATAGCCAAACTCGGCGTTAATACAAGTTTTTGTGTGAGTAACGCTTCATATTCTACTTCAGCCCGTATACCAAGCGTACCGCTTTTCCCTATGAGTAGCATGGCACGGGTTTCAAAAAAATATGGAGCAAGACCCTGGATTCCTAGTACTGCCCAACTTTGATGTGCTCCCGAAACTTTGTCGTAACCCACACCAAGTTGCAAGTCCCAATACGGGGCAATAGCTCTGGAATAGACCAGTTGATTGTCACTCTCTGCCGATTCCCCTTTAACCTTTTCACCTTCAGAATAGATATAAATTTTATTTATGTCATAACCAATAAACGCATAGGTATCCCAACTGAGTGCTTTATCATTATGAAATTGATATTCTAGTTTATCAACCATAACGCTTCCCCTCAATATATCTCCACCGCCACCAGAAATACCCGACGTGGTTAAAGTCAAAACTAATACTATTGTTGTTACTAATGTTTTCATAATAAAATCTCCTTTATGCCACAATGACTTTTCTAAACATATCAGTCATATGATAGAGCAGATGACAATGATATGCCCAAGAGCCTCTGGCATCTACAGTAACACGAAAACTAATCTTAGCCCCCGGCTGTACAATGATGGTATGCTTTTTCGGTAAAAAATGATCATCTCCCGTCTCCAGATCACTCCACATACCGTGAAGATGCATAGGATGATTCATCATCGTATCGTTAATATAGGTTATTCTCAGTCGCTCTCCATAATGAAATGTCAAAGGATCAGCATCTTCATATTTAATACCATTTATTGACCACATATAGCGTTCCATATTCCCGGTTAAATGGAGTATGATTTCTCTATCAGGATATCGATCATGTTTGGTAGAGTATAATGATCTCAAGTCAGCATAGGTCAAGACTTTTCGGCCATTGTCTCTTAAACCCACACCGGGATCATTCAAACGATATTGAGGATCCATAGCTCGCATCGTTGTCTGCACACCCATTGCGGTTTTCAATGGTGTTACCGGAATGACGCGCTGCTGCATTGTCTCCATATTATGACCCATTGGTTTTTTAGTCATAGTTTTCATCATATTCATTTGGTGTTCCGAATCACCCATTGCTTCCATATTCATATTCATACCCATATCCGTAAGCGTTAAAATCGGTAGAGAATCCATAGGTGGCGGTGTTGCTTCGATGATATGGTCATAGGTCAGAGAACCCAGCGCATATCCACTACGATCAATACTTTGAGCAAAAATAGCATAGGCATGTTCTTCATCAGGCTCAACAATAACATCATAGGTTTCAGCAACACCAATACGAAATTCATCAACCATTACAGGTTGAACATAGTTACCATCAGCTGCTACCACACGCATTTTCAGTCCAGGAATCCGTACATCAAAAAATGTCATTGCTGCACTGTTAATAAAACGCAGGAGAACGGTTTCACCCGGAGAAAACAAAGCTTTAAAATTGGTAGCCGGATTAAGTCCATTCATTAAAAATGTGTACGTATAGCCTGTGACATCTGAGAGATCCCTATCGCTCATGGTCATATTATTCCACATCTTTCTATCATTAAATGCAGCAAAAAATCCTTTCTCCTTCACTTCGGAAAAAAAATCTCCCACCGTACGCTGTTTGAAATTATAATAATCAGGCATAAGTTTAAGTTTTCGATAAATAGCAGCCGGTTCTTCATCTGACCAATCTGAAAGTGTTACGACATATTCTTTGTCATATGAAAAGGGTTCTTTTTCCTTGGGTTCAATCACAATGGCACCATAAATACCCGTCTGCTCTTGAAAACCGGAATGTGAATGGTACCAATATGTACCACTTTGAACCACCGGAAAGGTATACATAAAAGTTTCACCCGGCTTAATACCCTCAAAACTAATGCCCGGAACACCATCCATATTAGTCGGTAAAATAATACCGTGCCAGTGAATAGAGGTATCTTCATTTAGATTATTTGTAACATAAATGGTAACCGTGTCACCTTCTTTCCATCGAAGTATTGGACCTGCCAACATACCATTAACTGCTGTCGCAATCGAAGGAATACCGGTAATATTGACAGCCGTTTTGTCAATACTCAAATGAAATTCCGTACCAACCAGCGTCTGCTGCTTCTGCTGGCTTACAATAGTCTTGTGCGCATATAGTGACGGAGGCAATGTAGCAGCGACCCCTGTAGCAACAATCCCCTTTACAAAGGTTCTGCGCGAAATATTTGATGTTGTATGTATCATTGAAAACTCCTTGTATGGTGTGTTATTTGTAACATATGTTGTCAATAACCGTCATACTTTCTATGTAACATCATAATGGATAAGTGTGCAAAGAGTGTGTAAGAAATAAAACGTGGGAGCGCTCAAAGCCTTTCTATTAAGAAAAACTTTGAACTCGTATGTAATATGGCAATGGTATGCGTTGCCTGGGTGGTTATTGGATCTACCGACCCCAGCGACCGCCACGACCCATGCCGCCACCGCCGCCGCGACCACCACGACCCATACCACCGCCCATGCCGCCACCGCGACCGCCTGAAGATAAAAAGCCGTGACAGTTTCGACACTGTCGTCGTTGAAAAGACTCCGTCGCATGGTGTACGTTGGTTCCGCGCATTGGGTTGCCTCTTACCGACCATGACGGATGACATTGTAAACAATCATTAATTAACACAACGCCCATCTCTCCGGTCTCTTCAGAGTAATCCGTTAGATGACATGTCAAACAGTGGTATTCACCCCGTGAGGTATCACCCGGAGCCACCGTATCATGCAAACCATAGTACAATCCTTCTATCGGTTTTCCTACCCGGGAATGATGCCGATCCGCATTGACGTTTCCTACAGCAGGATTCGGAACGCCGGAATTGTCTCCATGACATAACCGACACTGATCTTCACTTGGAGCACCATCATAAATACTCATCATTCCCATTCCCATAACATCCGATGTTATCAATAAACTTCCGACAATAATCATGCTAGTAAGTGACATCTTTTGCACTGCTTTTTGAATTGTAAGACTCATTATTTCTCCTTGGTATTGCGTTTCAAGTATTAGCCAACACCAGACAGATACAAGATTGTAATATTTTAAAACAATAGATTATAATATTACAAATAAAATAAATTTTTCATAGACTGCTGTGATAATTAATACTTGTTTCAGAGTATATTATAGCACGAAAATAATAAGAGTATCTTATATAAGAAAATTTTTTTACGACAGATCATCACTTAATATTTTATAACCTAATCCGCTAGAATTTTCAATCAAATCAGCCCCGAGTACCTGCCGTGTTCGATACACCAATGAACGTAACGTTTTTTTGCAAACCTGTCTCTCATACACATATTGCGATATCTGTTCAAAAGAGATGCTGATATTGACATTTTCACTTAAAATTTTTATTAATTTCAATGCTTTTTTGCTGAGTTGTATCTCAGTGCCATGTTTAAACAGTCTCACCAGCTGTCGATCATAGGTAAACCCATGATTGAGTGGAATAATATTGGTAGAATAAGTACGTTGCTTCGCGGTTTCTTCTTTGAGTGAATTGCTGACATTGGCCAATGCAATAGTGGCAAGTACCTGTTTTTCCAAATACGGTTTCATAATGTAACCATCAGCATCGGAAGAAGCGACATAATTGATAATATCCGTACTGGAGTATCACGTTAAAAAAATGATTTTGGTATCAATATGTTGTCGGATCTCCAAAGCGGCATCACACCCACTAATATTGTCTTTGAGCATAATGTCCATCAAAATAATTTGAGGCTGTAACTCTTTGGCTTTACTAACGGCCTCACTGCCTTTATCGCAACTGCCCACAACCGTGAACCCATGATATTCAAGAAGCCGTTCTAAACACTCCACCACAATCGGTTCATCTTCTACAATAAATACTGTACACTTTTCAGCCATACTTTTAACGTTCCTTTTAAAGCATTATTGCAAACTTCACGGTCTACAAAAGCTTTCCCCCACGCTTTATCTATCTTTTGGTATATTACTACCTTCATAGAATGCATATCCTTTAATTATTACAAATTCTATGTTAGTTCTTTATTAATTTCATAATCTTTTCAGCCAGGATCTCTGCAATACGACTTCTTTCATTTTCCCAATAAGAGGTGATATCCATTCCATAAAATTTAGACCATTCAGAGGGATTATCCCAGGTCAGAT
>JALUJE010000287.1 GCA_027057185.1 Helicobacteraceae bacterium
TCCAAATTTAGTTGAAGAGATGAGTATCTCAAGAACTTCAACCCAGGAGGTCCACTAATGTTAGAGCCAGTTAATATTTCATTAGAGTCGCTAAATCTTTCGACACTAACACCAATGCTCATTCCGATCATTGGCGCACTGGTCATTTTGTGTATTGACCTTATTAAAGGTGGTTTGAACAAATCACTCTATGTGATGTTGAGCCTACTGTTTTTACTTATGGATTTAGGGAGTTTGGTTGACTTTGCACAGCTATTTTCCCAAAATGGCACGATGATGGGATTTTTTGATGTGATGCTGATTGATGGTTTGGCCATTATTGGTCAACTCATTATTGTCATCTCGTCCATGCTGTTTATTCCATTGTCTTTGACATCCAAACGGTTCCATGAATATTCCTATCCGGAATTTTATGCCCTATTTTTATTTATGATTGCAGGGTTTCAATTTATGGTTGCCACTGATAATCTAATTCTGATTTTTGTTGGTTTGGAGTTGGCATCACTGGCGCTTTATACACTCATCGCACTACACAACAGAAACAAATCGTTTGAGGCCGCCATTAAATATTTTACCATGGGTGCATTGGCTGCGGGGTTTTTCTCTTTCGGTGCCATGATACTGTATGCATTGACCGGATCGATTGAGATCAATCAAATTTCTGCAGTACTTGCCGCAGATGGATACAGTAATATTGGATTTGTTTTGGTTGCCGTAACCTTTTTATTGGCATCATTTGGATTTAAACTCTCGCTCATTCCATTTCATGCATGGACTCCTGACGTTTACGAAGGTTCTTCGGCGGCACTGGCGGGATACATGTCTATTGTTCCAAAAATTGCCGCATTTGTAGTAGCCATGCGTCTGTTTGAGTTTTTAGTACACAGTAATATTGTATGGTTGGAGACAATCCTTTATATTCTGGTGGTTTTGACCATGACGTTGGCCAATATCTGGGCATTAGTTCAAAGTGATGTTAAACGGATGCTGGCATACAGCTCCATTTCACATGCCGGTTTTGTGATGGCAGCCATTTTAATTGGAACCACACAGGCAAATAGTGCGTTATTTTTGTATTGGATTCTTTTTACCTTTTCTAACCTTGGGGCTTTTGCTATGTTATGGGTAAACCGTCAAAAAGTTCTTATTCCGGGACAGGATTCGGATCATCCATTCGAAAAATTTTCCGGTTTGGTACGCACCATGCCTACTGCTGCTGCTATTATGGGACTGTTTATGCTCTCTCTTGCAGGGCTGCCCCCTTTTGGGGTCTTTTGGGGTAAGATGTATATGATTGGTTCTGCCGTCAGTGGTGGCTACACGGTACTTGCACTTATTATGGCACTCAATTCTGCTATTGCGGCATACTACTATCTGAAATTGATTGTCTATATGTTTATGAAAGAGCCGACATATCAGACTGATAAGACCATTCATATGGTGAATGCTTCCATGCCGTTAAAGACCATCATCGGTTTTGCGACCGTGATTACTATTTTCTCGGTGCTGATCGTTAGTCCGCTTATGGAATTTATTACGGCATTAGTGTACAATAGCGGATACTAAATTATTTTCAGGGGGTAAGCAGTGTTGATATGGCGATGCTTGCTCCTACCCTTGATGCTGTATTCTTCCGTGGCAGCACTTAACATTTCCATACAAACCGGTAAAGAAGCGAAACGCGGCTTTAGTGTCATTCATATACGTGACAGCAGGCCGTTCCAGTGTCAGGCTCAAAAAGATAGTTCTCAGGTCACAACAGAAATTACATGTACTTTTGATCGTATTCCCTCCAAAAATATTGGTAAGCTAAACAATAACTTTTTCCATATTGACACCGGTGTGCAACATGATCGCTTTATCATTCGTATCACGCCCTATGAACAGATGGATCTCGTTCCCATACTTTTTGATCTTCATGAAGATAACCATATTTTTCGTGTGGAGAGCAATACCTCAAAACATTGGAGTGTTGTCGGTTATAAAGGGGTGAATCCTTTTGCTGAAAAAAGATCTTTTAGCGATACCGCCATTAATTTTCCTGTGACATTTGCTCCATCTACCTTACCTTTTGTCGGTGGTTTGGATATTCAGGGCAATCCTATTGAGATGCAGCCCATTAATGATGTATCTGAATATATAAAAATTAAAAAGTACTATAGTGACAAGAAGTATGATGCGGCATTAGAACATATTGTAGAGATGCAAAAGCATGATCCTCACACTATTTTTAACAGTGAATTGGCTCTGTACAAAATACGAACACTCCACCAGCTCAATGAACTCGAAGAGATGTTGGAAGCATCTAAAAAGTTTATACGGGAGTTCTCATCCGATCAGAATATTGCCGAAGTTTTGGTATATACCGCGCACGCATATAGTAAATTGGGTATGTTCAGTGATGCCGACTACTTTTATGATCGTCTGTTTAATGAACATGCCGACAGTTATTTTGCCTATTTGGGTTATTTGTACAAAGCAGATCAGTTTGCCGAGTCGGGTAGCTGGAAAAAAGCATTGAAGTATTATGCCAAAGTGTTTCGCGAGACAGATGATACGACACTCGCTTCTACGGCGGCCTTTAAACTGGGACAATATTATCTCGATCATGCCAAACGAAAGAAGGCCATAGACTATTTAAATAAAATTTTAGAGGGAAATCGTAGCTATTTCTTTCAACATTTTAATGCTGCCTACGATATGGCAATGGCGCTTTCTGATCATGGCAATTATAAGATGGCAGCGGCTATTGCCGGTGCCTTGCTTGATGAGATGACACCCCGGCATGAATATTATGAAGAGGTGCTTAAAAATCGTGGCATCTGGCTAGCACGCGCTCATGATAAAGCCGCAGCAATGCAAAGTTTTGAACGTTACATCAAAGCGTTTAAGTTTGGACAATATACCGATGATATTCAACGGGAAAAAGATGCGCTCTTTTTTGATTTGGATGATGAGAATATGAGTGCTACACTACATGCATACGATCGTATTATGGAGCAATATCGTGGTGATACTATTGCAAAAAAAGCGCTCTATAAAAAAGCAAAACTGTTGTATGAACATAAAAAATATTCTCAGGTGGTAGCGCTGCAAAAAGCACTCTTGGAACTGGATGCGAAGAAGTATGATGTTCAACCGCTTATTGACGGTGCCATATCGGCATTGATGCAGGAGTATCTGCGTCGGGGTGAATGCCACAATGCCGTTGCCATGTCGCAACAATACACAATCTCCCTGCCAGATACTTGGGATGAAAAAATCTATTTTTGTGCTTTTGAAGCTGGAGAATATCTTTTGGCAAAGAAGATTGCCGATAAGCACAGGCACAGTAAAGAGATGCTAACACGTATGCAGTGGCTCTATCAGTACATTAAGGTAGATTTTAAGCTGGGAAATTATACTGATGTACTGGATGCCTCCAAAGAGCTGATGACACTTCTGACACTTGAGAAGAGTACGAAATATCAAAATATTTATCGTATCAATTTTGATGCTAATGAGCGTCTTAGAAACCGTGAAGGTATGATCGAAGCTATTGCTACCATTGAAAAAGTGTTCGGTTTAGATTTTGATGATATTGACCGTTATGCTCAAATGGTGGCTTTGGGCAATCGGAATAACGATGATGTTATGGTTGAAAATTATGCCAAAAAGGTGATGTATCTGCAAGAGAAGCGTTCATCATATGCGCAAACACCCTATGTTGAATTCTCTTTGGCTGATGCCTTGATACGACTTCATAATATTGATGACGCCATTGATGTTATAAAAGGGCTTGATGTTCGAGAGCTTACCAAAGCCCAGCGGGCACGACAGAAATATATGCTGGGTTCACTGTTGCAAAAACGTGCCAAAACAGCGGCGGCAAAAGAAGCATACAAACAGAGTATAGAAGCCGATGAAACATCAGCTTGGGGGCTACTGGCACAAGATGCCCTCAAGCTTATAGAGTAATGGAGCATTAAACATTACATGTAAATTGCCGCTTCGGCAACAAGAGATTCTCGTGGCAGCAGATGTTTTCTTGGAAACTGGCTTCGGTTGAATGTCTGTTGGCGTTTTGCCAGTTGGGAGGTATGGGTAATGATATTTTCTGTCATGGTCTCCTTATTGCAGTATCCATCGAGAAACTCAAGGACTTCGACAATTCCGATAGCCCCCATGGCATGGGACATACGACCGTATTTCTGTTCCAGATAGGCTACCTCGTCAATAAGTCCGGTTGCTATCATGAGTTGTGTTCGCTTTGCAATGCGTTCGCGCAACGTGTCGCGTTTTACCTCAATTTCAAAGAGCGGCAGATCAGTAATGACGGGTTGGGCAGGGTGTTCTTTAAACCATTGTGAGGGTGCCATTCCCGAAGCTTTGTAGATTAAGAGCATCTTCTCAATACGGTAGCGATCCAAGGGGCTGATACGCTGCATCGATTCGGCATCAACCTCAAGAAGCTCGTGGTAGACTGCGGGCAAATCTTGCAGTAGTGTCGCAACATGTAATTTTAGGTCTGCATCCATGAGGGGTAGAGGGGAAATACCGGTAAATAGACTCTTGAGATAAAATCCGGTACCTCCGACAATAATGAGGTTTTTGTTATGCTCTTTGGCGTGAAGACATGCCTGCTGATAGTAGTCAATAAAATTGGAGACATCAAAATGCTCATGAGGATAAAGCTCATCTATTCCAAAATGTTTGACATCCTGACGTGTCTGTACGGAAGGTTTAGCGGAGGCAATATCGATCTCTTTGTAGATGCTAAGTGAATCAATTGAGAGAATATAGGCGTGATGTTGATGTGCCAATTGCAGTGCCACATCACTTTTCCCCGATGCTGTAGGCCCAATTATTGCAATCTGTTTCATGAGAGAAGTATATCGTAAAATAACATGGTAAAATACTACTACATTTTCGAGTCATGACATAAAGGAAACCATTGCAAGCAGTTGCTCAGAAACTCAAAGATTTCAATGAGTTGGTAATGTTTCAACATACCATCTTCTCACTGCCTTTTATTTTTATTGCCATGATTGTAGCGGCGCAGGGATGGTTTGGTTGGGAATTATTGTTTTTAGGACTCTTGGCTGCCGTTAGTGCACGGAATTTTGCTATGGGACTTAACCGCTATGCCGACAGGGTTTATGATGCTCAAAATCCTCGTACGGCCTCACGTCCAAGTGTCGATGGTCGTATTTCTGCTCGTGCAATACTGCTGTTTACCATTGCCAATGCCGTGCTGTTTATTGTCGTGGCATATTTTATTAATACGTTGGCATGGTACCTCTCAGTACCGATTTTATTGATTCTGGCAAGCTATTCCTACTTTAAGCGCTTTAGTGAACTGGCGCATCTGGTATTGGGAGTTTCTCTTGGATTGGCTCCCATTGCCGGCGTGGTAGCAGTACAAGCTGCCATTCCAATGTGGTCGCTCTTTTTAAGTCTGGGAGTACTTTTTTGGGTTGCAGGTTTTGATCTGCTCTATTCGTTACAAGATATGGAGTTCGATAAAACCGAAGGACTCTTCTCCATTCCCTCCCGTTATGGAGCGGAGGCAACACTGTTTATCTCCGCTATTTTTCATAGTATGACGATTCTGTTTTGGCTCTTTTTTGCCGCGGAATCGGGTCTGGGATTTTTTGGATGGTTGGCGGTAGTGTGTAGTGGAGGTATGTTGTGGTACGAGCATAAATTGGTTCGTAAAGACATTACCAAAATAGATCGTGCTTTTTTTACTGTTAATGGCTATTTAGGTGTCATGTTTTTACTGTTCATAATTATGGACAGGAGTGTTGCATGAGTATTCGTCTGGTTTCTGCTCCCATTAGCATTGTCTTTGATCTCTCAGAGGCTGACCATGATGCAATGATACGTGAATACCATCAGCTTAGCGAGAGTGACGATGATCCCATTGCTCAGTGGCTCAAGCGTGCCAAAGGACGGGGTGACACGGCAGAGAGTGACCCCGTACTACTCAATCTGATGGTTGAATTACACCGAAAGATTGATCATATCGAGCAGCTCATTAAAAATGAGACACCGCAGCGCGTAGCACTTTCTCAGCATGCCATGATTGAAGCAATCGGGTACGGTTACTTCAAATTCAAGGAGTCCGTGCTTGTGCCTGGAACATCATATTACGGACGCATTGAGATGCCGGTGCATCCCAAGCACGATATTGCCGTTTTTTTTAGTGCTGAAGATGCAACAATAGCAAAAATTACAAAAATCCATGAGCGCGATGAGAAAGAGTGGGCGGCTTACCTGACGGCACGCGAACGGGTACTAATTCGTGAGATGCGAGAGAGACGGCAATGATCGGATTAGAGTATCTGTTTATCGGTATCGCACTGATACTGCTCTTTTTGATTTATTATATTTATAATAAAGACGTGCACTCCTCCAAACAGATTCGCCATATTGCCATGGCAGTCGAATCGCTTCATAAAGAGCTCTATCTTCTCGATAAAAAGCTTAGTCGCTATATTCATGATACACCGATGGCAGAAGAAGCGGGCTGCTCTGAAGAAGTCATTCGTGAGTTTGAAGCAA
>JALUJE010000288.1 GCA_027057185.1 Helicobacteraceae bacterium
TTCCAAATTATTCGATAGTGCTGCTGAAGAGGTGCTTTATGAGGCATTTTTAGATATTTCAAAACAGCATTACGGTATATATGAAGAAAAACTCGATGCCCTCTTTTCACTCAAGCCGCAGCTTGAGCGTTTCTTTGACAATGTTATGGTTAATGTTGAAGACGAGCGTACAAAGAGCAACCGTAAAGCGTTGGTAGGCAGTATTTACAAAGCACTGCTTGAGATTGCCGACATTAAAGAAATCAGTGTTTGATATTGCCATAATCGGCGCCGGTATCTGCGGTTGCAGCAGCGCTTATATGTTGAGGCAATCGCGATTGCGTGTTGCGTTGATCGATTCTGAAGGTATTGCAAGCGGTGGCAGTGGTGCCGCCGGTGCATTTGTTTCGCCGAAATTTGTTAAAAGCGGTCCGGTCAAAGAGGTAAGTGAGACGGCGTTTTCCTTCTCGTTGCCATTTTATGCGGAACATTTTAAGGAGTGGACTTCAGTATCCCCATTGCTTCATATTGCCAACAATTCTCTCTCAAATGAGCGCGTACGATACTTTAAAACGCACACCTCACTACAACTGATAACGCCGGAGCCAACATGTCTCAAACAGATACGTCCTGAAGCGCGCACCTTTGAATCTTTAATGCTAGCATCATCAGCTGTTGTTAATGCACGAGGTGTGTGTGAGGCAATGGCGGAACATGCAGAATTTTTTGACATTCATGTCAGGGCATTGGAACATGACGGTCATGTATGGCATCTTGACAATAACATACGTGCCAAGCGGGTGCTGCTGGCTACCGGAGCGCATCAACACTTGCTCAATATTCCCTATGTGACACCCCGACCGATTTTTGGGCATCGTATCAATATTAAAAGCAGTACCTATAACCCTGTAAATATCCATCAGCATGTCTCCATATCGCAGTCAAATACCGCAGGGATTATTGCCATAGGGGCAACACATGATGTTCACCATCATCGGCGCCACACTCAAGAGCAGTATGATTACATCAAAGGCAGATCAGAGTTACTGGAAAAAGCCATGCGCACTGTAGCACTCCATGATGTTGAAATTATTGAAGATTTTATTGGAGTACGTGCTGCATCTATTGACCATCTTCCAATGTTAGGACCGGTTGTTGATTCTTGTAAGACCCTGGAGAAACTACCGAAAATAGAGCGGGGAAAGCGATATGATATTAATCAATATGAATATTATCCCAATCTCTATATGATGAATGGTGTCGGGGGCTATGGTTTTGTTTTAGCACCTTATTTGGCGGCAATGTTGCGAGATGCTATTGTCAAAAACGGTACGATTCATCCGTTGGTGTTACCTTCTCGGTTCTTACGACGCTGGTGTATTCAAAAATGTCGCTAAAGTGACACTACCGTTACTTTTGATTAATGCTTTCACAATACAATAGGGTTACTGACAAAAGGAGTGTGCATGAGAGTCAAAGTTTTTATTTTTGGAACGCTGTTTTTAATTGGAAATATTACCCTCAATGCGCAACTGCTGGTTCGTGAAGGTAGCGTTGCTGCAGAAGAGAGCACTGCAGGCTTTCTAATAGGTTGTAATGTACAAGACGATCTGAAAACACGACTTAAAGAACGCGGTATTGAAGATATGACGGCACAGCATATGGTCGAACGCTCTTTTAATGAAAATAACGTCATTACCATGTTAAAGATGCAGAACTATCTTAATGTGATGGAGCGTGTTGATTATGAGATGCTGATCAATGAAATTATTATTGAGCTACTTTTTGGTACGGCTGTTGATTTTTCAAGTTATGACACTCTGGTTTCGTTAGCCCAGCGTCTGCATGGAGTTCATCTCAATACCGTACTTCTGGAAAAACTTGTAGAGGTTGCCTCCGTGAACCAAAAGATAAAAACCATATAAAATATATCTTCGCCTGTAAATTGGGTATAATCACGCAAAATAATATCAGTTTTTATGGAGCAGTTGAGAATGAAAGAAGCGATTATATTGCTGAATATGGGAGGTCCCAATAACCTCAACGAGGTAGAACTGTTTCTTGAAAATATGTTTAATGACCCCAACATTTTGACCATGAACAGCACATTGCTACGTAAGTTTATTGCACGCATGATTACGTTTATGCGTACGGAGTCATCACAGGAGATATACTCGCAACTGGGTGGTAAATCTCCCATTGTCGGGCATACTGAAAAACTTGTTGCGGCACTCCAAGAACGCTTTGATGACACGGTAGTTGTTGATTTTGTTATGCGCTACACCCCGCCGTTTGCTTCGGAGGTTATTGCGCGACTCAAGGAAGCGGCAGTAGAAAAAATCTATCTGATACCACTGTATCCACAATACTCTACGACGACGACCAAGTCATCTTTGGAAGATTTTGAAGCACAGTTTCATGAGAGTAGTATGGATGCCGTTTTAGTTGAAATTAAGCACTATTATGAGAATGTCAGTCTCAATAAAGCGTTAGTTAAAAAGATTGTCGAGAGTGTGAGTGCTTCTGAAAGTGAGCAGTTTGATCTTATCTTCTCGGCGCATGGTCTACCACAAAAAATTATTGATAACGGTGATGCATATGAGCGTCAAATACGACGTCATGTCGGGCTGATACAAGATGAGTTACGTGCTCAAGGCATCGCATTTAATGCCGTACATCTTGCTTATCAGTCCAAAGTGGGTCCTATGGCGTGGCTGAAGCCCTCATTGGATGAGACTTTGAAAGTCATGTTGAATAAAAAAGTACTTATTTGTCCGATTGCTTTTACCATTGACAACTCCGAGACCGATTTTGAACTGGGGATTGAGTACAAAGAGATTGCTGAAGCACTGGGTTTTGAAGCATACCGGGTAAGTCCATGTCTCAATGACGATCCGCTTTTTGTTGATGCTTTATGTGAGATTTACAAGAAGATGCGGGAATGAAAATTGCCATTTTTGATATGGACGGTACCCTAATTGATTCAGGGTATGATATTACCGTCTCTATAAATCATGTCAGAGCAACGCTATACGCCCTGGAACCATTGGAGATCAATTATGTTATTGCCGCCATTAATGCCCATCAGAGGAATTTGGCACAGTTGTTTTATGAGACGCAGACGTATGAGCCAAAAGCGCAGGAGCTTTTTGAAGCACATTACTATGAACAGTGTACGCAGCATGTCCGGTTGTATGAGGGAATTTATGAGACGCTAGAAGGACTCAAAGCCCAACGCGTGCATCTTGCTGTGGCGACGAATGCTCCGACGATTTTTGCCACAAGAATGTTGACGCACCTGAATGTGGCGGCGTTGTTTGACCCCATAGTCGGTGCGGATATGGTTGCAACTCCCAAACCCGACAAGCAGATGCTGGAGTTCATTCTTCGTCGTTATAACTTTCAACCGTCGCAAGATCGTGCCTGGATGATCGGTGACAACTCCAAAGATATGCAGAGTGCCGATCATGCCAATATTGGCTCCATTTTTGCGACATGGGGATTTTCACGTGAGGGTAAAGGGCATTATAGAGCCGAGCATCCTTCTAAGGTAATTGATATTATTCATGCGTAGTTTTGTTACTCTTTTTATACATCTATTTTTCGGCTCCGTTGTTTTGCTAGCTGCAAACAGTGTGGAACGCTCACAACAGCAACATTTTGAAAACAATGCTTCAAACATGATGAAAATACTTCTGAAACAGAAACACCCTCTTTCAAAATTTCTGAGCAATAGGGCGCTTACGCGTTATTATAGTCGGCATGGCTATCGTCCTTTCTGGTTTGATGAAAACGGCATCAAAGCTATTGCTGTTGAATTGATTAATGCGGTTGATACAGACCCGGTGTTGCAACCTGCTTCTAATACACTGTTTGGACTTCGGGATGTGGTGTTAGCCATCAGTACGCTCGAAAGTGCCTCAGAATTTCATATGAAACCGGCAATGCGGATTGAGGCTGCGATAACGGGAATTTATGATGAATACATGAAGCGCGTCGCATCGGGATCTATTGACTGGAAAGAGTTCGAACGGAAACTCGAAACACTTGAAGAAGAGAAAAAAATCTCGGCAGGATGGGATCGGTACGGGGTTTACAAAAATCGTGTGAGCCTGCTTTACCAGGCACTCAAAAGCAATGATATTTACCGTGCTATTAATGCAGTAAATTATACCTATCCCATGGCAAAGGAGCTGGAGAAAGCACTGCGTCACTACGAGCAGATTGCCCAAGAAGGCGGCTATATTGAGCTCCCCGAATTTCAAAAGCTCTCCGAAGGAGATCGTGCTCCTGCCGTGCTCTTTTTACGGGAGCGTCTGGTTCAAAGTGGTGAACTCAACACTACGGAATGTTTGGTTCAAGAGCGTAATGAGAGTTCCTGTCTTGAGTATTTCGATGCTAATGTCAAAGAAGCAGTGAAAATATTTCAACGCAATCATGGGCTGGTGGTCGATGGTGTGGTCGGACCTGATACCCGAAAGCATCTCAATATTACCGTGGAAGAAAAAATTGCCACTATACGGCTCAATTTAGAGCGGATGCGTTGGCTTCCACGGACGTTGGGAACGCAGTATGTATTGGTAAACATTGCTGATTATAAACTTTTGGTGATTGACGATGGAAACGTTTCTTTGGAAATGCCCATTGTCGTCGGAGAAAAGCGACATCCTACCCCGGTATTTAGTAACAAAATGTCTTCGGTTGTACTCAATCCTTACTGGAGAGTGCCACAGAGCATTGTCAAGCGGGAATTGGTACCCAAACTGGTCAAAGACCCGTATGCCTTGGTTGCACAGGGTATGCGGATGCATGCCGATTGGAATGAGAGCTCACCCGACTATGATTTTGCTACGATTGACTGGCGCATCTATTTGGAACACGATGATGAAGCATCGAATTTTGAGGTACCGATGCGTTTTATTCAGATCCCCAGCAGTAAAAATCCATTGGGACGGGTGAAGTTCATGTTTCCCAATAAATATTCTGTTTATATTCATGATACCTTTGCCAAACGTTATTTTAAATACCGACAACGTGCTTTTTCTCATGGCTGTATTCGTGTTTCAAATCCCGATGCCCTGTTGCAGTCCATTGCGACAATAGATGCTAATGTCGATTATGATGAAGTACGGGAGATCTTACAAGAGAGCAATAAAACAAAAATTGCATTGGAAAAGAAAATTCCGATACACGTGGTGTATTTAACTTCTTGGGTCAATCATAAAGGTGTCGTACAGTTTCGGGATGATATTTATAGTTATGATACAATGCAGTATGAATTACTTAACAAGGCAGTAATGAAGTAATACAGAGTGCAGGAGTCGTTCTATGGTTGCTACGGAAAACATTGTTGTCATTGTACTGATGACACTGTTGTTTTTACGGCAGTTTGCAGTATTTCAACAGACTTCCAAAATCAATTATGCACCGCTCATCCTCATATTGGGCATATTGGGAGCACTGTTGCATCTTATGATACATCCGCATGAAGCGTTCTTTGATCTATTGCGTGATGCACTGTTACCTCTGTTTATTGGTTTGGTATTTTATTTCATTTTAAATGTTCTGAATCAGACGCAGCACAGTAACAAAGTCTTGCAGTATGAAGCGTCGCAAGCACAATTATTGCACGATATTGATGCGATAAAGCAGGATATTGCAGAGCTGCATGAGCGTGAATACCACCTTGATGATATGCATACCGATGGTAGCAATATGCACCGTGTTACAAAAGAGTTTCAAGAAGAAATTACGGCATGGCAACAGATACAAAAAAATCAAGAGACTTTCATGCGTACGTTTGAAGAAAGTATGAAAAAATATTATAAGAGTATGCAGAATTTTGAAGAATTTACAGACATTAAAATGCCGGAATTTGATGCCATTATTCATCGTCATATTGAGATACTTCGTATTGCCGAGCAAGACCATTTTAATCAGATTAAAGGGGCACTAGAACATTGCAGCAGTGCGTATGAGACACTGCATACCGGTATGCAGGATGTCAATAAAACGCTTTTTGGTATAAAAAATATGCACACTGCTACAGCCAACAAAGTAATGGAGCAGGCAGGTTTGGAGTTGCAGCGGCTTTTTGGCAGTTATGAGACACGTGTGAGTCATCTACATTCACAAAGCGAGACCATAGGGGTAGATATGAATGAGAATGCGCTGTTGTTAGAACGTCTTAAAGAGCGTAGTGAAGCGTTGAACGGACAAATTGTTCTGGTATCAACAAAGATGGAAACGATGGTACAGGCGGCAGAAACACTTCCGAGTCCGGAGCATTTTGTGAGTACCTTGGCAGCACAACGTCATCACATTCATGATGAGATTGTCGAACTCAAAAAGGAGGTTGCAGTGTTTCATGAGCTCGTTGCTAGGTCTAAAAAAGAGCATGATCAGACCATAGACGATGCCATTGACGCTCTTTCTAAGACACTGAACGAAAAAATCGATCATGCAATTAGCAAACTTCATGAACACTATATGGCGCTACAAAACTCCAATGCCTCCACCATTAAAGAATTAGCCTCACGTTCCAAGATGCAAAAGACATATC
>JALUJE010000289.1 GCA_027057185.1 Helicobacteraceae bacterium
GAACCTCTTGAAAACAATCTACCACCTCTCCCATATTGACCTTGACGGCTACGGCTGCCAGCTGGTCATGAGCTATACCCCATATACCATTATCTCGTACAATGCCAACTACGGTGCTGAAGTACTTGAACGTCTCAATGAAATACTCGAAGCAATCAGAACAGATCATCATGATGCCATCATTCTCATTAGTGACTTAAACCTCTACCCCGATGAAGCACGTATGCTTGATAGCGAAGTACAAAAACTGGCTGAAAAAGGCAGAAAAATCGACATTGTACTTTTAGATCATCACGGCAGCGGAGCAGAGTCTGAAAAAAAATATGCATGGTACTATTTAGATACCTCACGCTGTGCCACTAAGATTGTCTATGACTATGCACGGGAACATTTTGGACTTAAAGATCGTGAACCTCAATGGCTTCATGATTTTGTCGAAGTTATCAATGCCGTTGATTTATGGCATCAAGAAGATGTAGATAATTTTGAATATGGCAAAGTCTGCATGCGCCTCATTACCGAAACCAGAGAACTCAATCGTGTTATGTTTAGCGATGAAGACCGAAATTACAAACTCACCCTCTTGAAACAAGCAGCCGCATTGCGAAAAGACAGTCAATCCCATATTGAGCTCGACGCCAATATTCACCGCTTTAAAAAAAGTTTTTTTATTGATAGCGACGATAACACCCTCGACAATCTTGCCACAGCCAAAGTGGTCTCCCTGCTTGGAAGTAAGCGCGAGACAATGACCATCTATTACAAAGGGTACCGCGGATTTTTAAGTTACGGTGTCGGGAATACCTCCATTATCGGTAACGGCTTTTTACTCACCTATCCCGAATATGACTTTATAGTCGATGTCAGCTACCGCGGTACCATGAGTCTGCGTGCCAATAATGGTGTCGATGTGTCACTTATTGCCAAAGAGTGGGCCAACGGCGGCGGACATCCCAATGCCTCAGGTGGTCGTATTCAAGGATTTAAAGAGCAGTTTCGATATGACAAAGTCAAAGAGCAGATTGAGAGAATTATCAATAAAAACGAGTCTGTTGCCGGAAAACTTGCTGCAAAAACGGGCAGTTAGGGATTTTTTAGAAAATACCGCTCAATCCCTTCAGCAAGCCCCTGAGCAAAACGTTTTTGATACGTACGATTCATCAAACGTTTTGCCTCCATGGGGTTACTGACAAACCCCACTTCCACCAGAACCGCAGGCATCTGGGCACCGACAAGTACCCAAAATGGTCCTTTGCGCACTCCGCCATCTTTTACTTTAGTGTAATGTTTTCGCAGTGTCCGTAACACCGATTGCTGTAAATCTATCGAAAGTTTATTCGATGCCAATATTTTTTCCCGATTTAAAAAGTTCAAAAAACTGTCTTTTCCAAAACGGTTCATATTGTCCATATCTTTGATATTCTCTTTTGCCGCCACCCGTTCTGCCCGCTTACTGTTTGATGGCGAAAGAAAATAGGTCTCAACCCCATAGGCCTTATGAATTTTTCCACTTCTGGGAATAGCATTGGCATGAATGGAAATAAAGATATCTGCTCGTTTTTTGTTGGCATACTCCGTCCGCTTGTGCAGTTTTACAAAACGGTCACGTGTTCGTGTCAAATGTACATTGTGCCCTTTTTTCCTCAAGATAGCCACCAACTCTTTTGAAATACGAAAAACAATATCTTTTTCATAAATATTCTTCTTATAACCGATGGCACCACTATCTTTACCCCCATGCCCCGGGTCAATTACAATGGTTTTTTTGGAGCGTGGCGGTGGCGATTTCAGTGAAACATTTTGATGTATTTTACTTTGTATTCCCGGTTTAATCACCAGTTTCGTGCCCTCATAATAAA
>JALUJE010000290.1 GCA_027057185.1 Helicobacteraceae bacterium
CTCTTATTTTATCGCGATTGTACCACTTTAAAGATAACTCTTTGCTAAAGGAGCCATATTTAAATTAATATTATTTAATATCTTAGTCATTTACCATAAAGCTTTAATTTACATGTATACTTTCCATTATGAAACAGTTACTCTTAAGTATGCTTCTTGCCATAGTAGTCTACGCCAATGAAACCGACCTCTACAGTTTTCGTGCCGATTTCAATCAGAGCATTCAGGATGAACATAACAAAACCATCCATTATTACGGTACAGTCATCACAAAACGTCCCAATTTCGCTTTATGGCACTATATCAGACCGATTGAAAAAAAGCTCTATGTTTATCATAACGTCTTAACGATTATTGAACCCGATATGGAGCAGGCAATTGTTAAGCGGGTCACTGACAATATTGATATTTTCAGCATTATCAATCATGCAAAAACAATAGATGCCAACCACTCCGAAGCCCACTATAACGACCAAAAATTCCTGCTGACGTTTCAGCAGGATCATCAACTCTCCTCCATCAGCTATCGTGATGAGCTTGATAACCGGGTGCGTATTAACTTCTCTAAACAGCAATACAATGTTGACCTCAATACGACACTTTTTAATGCAATCATTCCTGAAGGCTTTGATATTATCAAATAATTTTCTTATGCGTGTTGATGTCGCTCAAGAAATTGCACACCTGTTTTAACTATACTTCCAAAAATATTTAAGGATACGAGATGAGTGAATTTTTTAATGAACAGCCCTCACCCTATGACGATCAATTTCCTGCCGGGCACCCTGTACGGGTTTATCTGGAAGAAAACCTGCTCGTACGCGACTACATTCACCAACTCCAAAGCATTGACATTGAAAATAATTTCGCTTTCTTTAGCGAGCTCTTTGAAAAACTCGCCACAGTAGAACTCCACTTTGTGCGTAAAGAGAACCAGCTCTTCCCCTACCTTGAAAAATATGGCTGGACCAGTCCCTCGCAAAATATGTGGGCATTTCATGACCAGATTCGTGCAGAGATCAAAACAGTGCGCGCGGCACTTCAACACCATGACATTGACGCCATTGCTTCTGCCACACAGACCCTTTATCGTTCGTTAGAGCATATTATGCAGGTTGAAGAGACCCGACTGTTTCCCAATGCACTGGAACTATTACATGAAGATGATTGGAAGGAGTTTCGTGAAGGTGATGAAGAGATTGGTTGGCTATTTGAAACACCGCCGCCACCGTACCCTGACACAGCGTACATTCACCCGGGTGATGATACCCAACGTCGTCAACTCCCATTTGGTATTGATGACAAAACCCACTATGATGAGGGCTATCTGACCCCTGAACAGGTCAACGCTATTTTTAGAATCTTGCCGGTTGATATTACCTATGTCAATGAAAACGACCAGGTTGTTTTTTACAATCGTGGCGATGAACGTGTTTTTCCTCGAAGTGCAGGAATTATAGGACGCGAAGTAAAATTTTGCCATCCACCGAAAAGTGTCGATCAGGTACTCAGAATCTTAGAAGAGTTTAAAGCCGGACGACAGAATGTCGCCGAATTCTGGATTCAGTTTAAAGGACAATTTGTCCATATTCAGTATTTTGCTGTGCGTGACGAAGACGGCACCTACAAAGGAGTCATTGAGATGAGTCAGGATGTGACACATATACGTGAGCTTGAAGGACAGCAACGTCTGCTAGATTGGAGTTAATCATGATTTTGCACCGTCGGTGCAATTCTGTCACCGCTTGCTTGCATATGAAGTGCTTCAGGGTACTGCTTGTAGTGAGCCCGTACCACGTTCGCCAAACGCCTTTTGATGGCTGCATCAACCAATACCCTCCCGCTGCCCAAACACTCAACCAACCGTTTAAGCAAGATATCTTGAGGTTTTTGGACATAAGCCTGCCATGACAACAGCAAATCAGCGTCAATATATTTTGGAAGAGACGCCAAAATACCAATATCGTTTTGATCATGAACCAACAGTCCCGATGTCGTACCTCTATCGAGCGTGAGTACCTGAAAAAAATAGAGTGTATGGTAGGCTTGTTGTGTCATCATATCCTTCTCACTGCATTGACATGTCATACTCTCTCGCAACAGTGTACAATAAGTGTCTATAACCGTTTCACCTAACTGTTTCGCCAGTACAGAGTCTTCCCGGGGATTACCACGGTTAAACTGTTCCAAATAAAAATGGCTTACTCCTCGATGACGCTTTAATGCCGGGATATAAAAATAACGATCACCTTGAGCTGATGCTTTTGCATACATAGAACCCGATACTTCCTGAAGCATTTTTGTAAAACGCGTTTGATGCACCTTATTGAATATGGCAGGATTTAAATCTGCCATTATTCGCCAATATCCGTAACCATCACGCATTTGGGTCCAGCTAATATGCATATGTACTGAAGGAGCATGAGGGTTATACGGATGAATAATTGTTGAAATGGCACTCGCTGCTGCAAGTTTTTTCTCGGGATCATCATCATAATGAACCTGAGAAATATTCACCGAACCCCGATTAAAGAGTGTATCGTCACGTACTTCCAATCGTACGCCTCCGCCATGTCGGCCGCCATCACGCAACCATGTCAATGCTTCAGTACAGACGGCATTACCAAGCTCATGACTCATAGCATCAAGTTTATTGGCAAAATGATGCTGTAAGTTTTGCACTAATTGGTATGCTGCCATAGATGCCTCTGTTTGCGATAGTACCATCGTACTCATATATATATTCCTTTGTAGGTCATTGTTGGTGTGGGAGTATAACCAAATTATGTCTGCATACCCACAGTTTCTAAAGTGATTCTTTAAAAAAATATTTCATGAGAATCGGTGGCAATAACGTTGTGACAACAACAACCAGAACTAAAATAGAATAGATCTCATTATTGAGCACATTCGTAGTACGGCCGAGTTCGGCAAAAATAAGCCCAACCTCTCCTCGCGGAATCATCGCAAGCCCTAAAAAAGTCTTCTCTTTGAGATTCACCCCAGGTACCATGAGTGCCGCAATATATTTGCCTGCAAATGCCATAAAAATAAGTAAAAGAGCGATAGACCAAAAACGTTGGCTGCTAAAATCAATCACACTTAAATCAATAGAGAGTCCAACATAAACAAAAAAAACAGGACTAAAAAGATAGATGATAGAATGCATACGATTACGAATATGCTCTAAAAAGTCGTGATCACCCTCTTTGGGATGCAAATATGAAGCAAATGGGATAATAAAACGCCTTGAAAAAGCGATACCTGCAGCAAAAGAGCCCAGAATTGCCGGTATACCCAATAATGATGCAATGTACGAAAAGAGCAAAATCAATGAAATCATGAAGCTAGGAATAAACCCGGGAACTCGTCGTTTCATGGCTAGATAACGCATCATCTTTGCCATAGCTTTGGCTACAATCGGAGTTAGTACAAAAAAGACTACGATAAATGTAAAAATTTTAGCCGTATGTTCTAAAGAAACCTCACCTATGGAGATATAATCATAGACAAACACCAAAAACATAATACCAATCAAATCATCTATAACCGCCGCACCCAAAATGATTTGTGCCGGCATTTTTGCTGCAATACCCAAATCTTTCAGAACCCGCATCGTAATTCCTATGCTTGTA
Organism: Helicobacteraceae bacterium; assembly: GCA_027057185.1. Lineage (GTDB taxonomy): Bacteria > Campylobacterota > Campylobacteria > Campylobacterales > Sulfurimonadaceae > QNZR01. The sequence goes on from JALUJE010000290.1 coordinate 3,636, forward strand.
GCAGTTAGCGTACCGCCAATAAAAAGAGCAATATTCAAGGAAAGATCTAATAGTAGATACGCAACTCCAAAGCCAAATATAAACGGAATAATTGCGCCGCCAATAGCCAAAACAGATGATTTCAGTCCAGCATGTTTAAGTTTGGCAATATCGGTCTCAAAACCAATTTCAAAAAGTAGTAGCATAATACCGATCTCGGCCAACACTTTGAGCAAAGTGCCGTGTTCTACTAGAGAGATAAGATCAAAACCGCTAGGTCCCAACAGCAGTCCGGCAAATATTTCACCCAGTACGGCAACAATACCGAAATAGGCAAAAAGTTCGCCAAAAACCCGAGCTCCTACAAAAACCAGTAACAGAACTAAAATAAAACCATGCGTCTCCATTACAACTCCTTTGGCTTCAGAGTATCTTTTAGTAACTAACTATGGAAACAATAATAACATAAACGGATAGTGCGAGCGCATAAGAAAATTACATGTAAAACGAAGCGTTACGATTTACATGTAAGATAGTCAGAAGATTAGTCCAGTTTATAATCTGGAATCAGGTTGAAATTGAGATACTTATAAATGCTCGCTTCCTTACCGCCAATTTTTTTAGGAACAATATTTAAATACTCCTCTTTTGTCGGAAGATATCCCAGCATTGCGCACACTGCTGCGAGTTCTGCAGATCCTAGATAGACTTGAGCCCCTTTACCTAAACGGTTGTCAAAGTTACGCGTTGATGTGGAAAATACTACGGCATTATCAGCAACACGAGCCTGATTTCCCATACAAAGAGAACAACCCGGAACTTCCGTACGTGCACCTGCAGCACCGAAAAGCGCGTAGTACCCTTCTTCGGTCAATTGCTTTTCATCCATTTTTGTCGGTGGACAGACCCACAAACGTGTCGGTACGGCACCCTCACCTTTAAGGACTTCACCCAAAGCACGATAGTGACCAATATTGGTCATACATGATCCAACAAATACTTCATTAATAATATGAGGACGCTTAGGATCTGCTAAAATTTCTGTTAAAGTTGCCACATCATCCGGATCGTTGGGACAGGCAAGAATCGGTTCAGTAATCTCATTGAGATCAATTTCAAGAACCGCGGCATATTCGGCGTCGGCATCGGCTTCCATCAATACGGGATTGGCAAGCCATTCGTTCATTTTATCAATACGGCGCTGAATAGTACGTTTGTCTTCATAACCTGATTCAATCATCTGTTCTAAAAGCACGACATTGGATTTCAAATACTCTTCTACCGGTTCTTTATTGAGTTTTACAGTACATGCTGCTGCACTACGTTCTGCCGAGGCATCGGAAAGCTCAAATGCCTGTTCTGCCTTAAGATCTGGCAACCCTTCAATTTCTAAAATACGACCGGCAAAAATATTTTTCTTCCCTTTTTTCTCGACCGTCAGCAATCCTTCTTTGATGGCCTGATGCGGAATAGCATTAACCAAGTCACGCAGAGTAATACCCGGCTGTAACTCTCCTTTAAAACGTACCAGTACCGATTCAGGCATTGTCAACGGCATCGATCCGGTAACACCGGCAAAGGCCACAATACCCGAACCGCCCGGAAATGAGATTCCGATAGGAAAACGAGTATGGCTGTCAGCGCCCGTACCTACGGTATCTGGCAGTACCATACGATTGAGCCATGAGTGAATAACCCCATCACCCGGACGCAATGCGACACCCGAACGGTTGGAGATAAAATCAGGTAGCGTATGGTGCATCACCACATCAGAAGGTTTGGGATACGCCGCAGTATGACAGAATGACTGCATAACCAAATCGGCATTAAAACCAAGAGCCGCAAGCTCTTTAATCTCATCACGCGTCATCGGCCCCGTGGTATCTTGAGAACCCACTGTTGACATTTCCGGCTCTACATACATCCCCGGACGCACACCAGAAATTCCTGAAGCTTTACCGACCATTTTTTGTGCCAGGGTAAATCCTTTACCATTATCGGCAGGCTGTTCCGCGGTTAAAAAAATATCACTAGAGCCTAGACCTAAAACACTACGTGCTTTAGAAGTCAGACCTCGACCGATAATCAGTGGAATTCGACCGCCTGCACGTACTTCATCGGTAATGGTATTGGGGTTCAGCTTAAACGTGGCAATACATTGACCCTCTTTATGCGCCTCACCCTTATACGGATAAATGTCAATTACATCACCCGTATGCATATTTGTCACATCTAACTCTAAAGGTAGCGCACCGGAATCTTCTGCCGTAGCAAAGAAAATCGGAGCAATAATACCACCAAGAACAACTCCGCCGGTACGTTTATTTGGTACGCCCGGAATATCTTCACCCATGTGCCACTGTACCGAGTTTATACCCGATTTTCGAGAACTTCCCGTTCCTACAACATCACCGACATAAGCAACCGGATGCCCTTTTTTCTTCAATTCGGCAATGGTGCCAATCGGATCGTCCATTTTTGCCACCAGCATGGAGTTTGCATGCAATGGAATATCCGAACGGGTAAATGCTTCTGAGGCCGGCGACAGGTCATCGGTATTGGTTTCACCTTCGACTTTAAATACTGTAACGGTAATTTTGTCTGCCAATTTTGGCTTTGACAGAAACCACTCGGCATTGGCCCACGATGTCATCACCTCAGTCGCCGCAGCATTACCTGCTTTGTGAAGTTCTTCAACATCGTTAAAAGCATCATAAACCAGCAATGTTTTACTCAGCGCTTTAACCGCGGCAGCCACAACTGCGGCATTTTTAGAAGAGAGGGCATCAATAAGGGGTTTCACATTGTAGCCGCCAAGCATCATTCCTAGC
>JALUJE010000291.1 GCA_027057185.1 Helicobacteraceae bacterium
TATTTTTATTTAAAGTGAAAGCACACAGTCAAATTTATTCTAATACAAACTGATCGTAGAATCTAATAAGTTCCCAATTTGGTAGAAGTTATTTAGTTAACATAATATATATTCTCTTAAAACAATAATGCTTCCTCATTAGCTAGATTTACATGTAAATTTATATGAACGGTTGTTCTTTTAGATATTTTTAAAAAGAACAACTGTTCATATTGACATAAGAATAAATTAACAACTGTTCATATATACTTTCAAATATATTAACGATTGTTCATAAGGAGTGCTTGATGTCGGTAAATAGGAGTTCTAAGACTAAAACAGCCATCATAAAATCTGCCATGGAGCTATTCGCAGCACATGGATATAAAGGAACCTCGGTGCGTAAAATAGCCTCTAAAGTAGGTATACGTGAGAGTGCTTTATACAATCATTTCAAGAACAAAGAGGCCATCTTTTTAACAGTATGTGCCGATATTTTTACCACGCCTTTTTCAAAAAAAAATGTTCAAGAAGATGCTAAAAAAGGGAAAAAGTTTCTTGCCAATTTTGTGGTGCAATATAAACTTGTGAGTTTTGATGCCAACAAAGAACGGCTGTTTCGCATTATGATGATAGAATTACTACAAGACAAAACTTTACGAAAAAATTTTTTAAATGAGTTTCACCATCACAATATTGCCCTCCTCTCAGAAGCCTTTTTTGTGATGATGCAGTCAGGTTTGATTCGTTCCTCCGATCCCATGTTTACAGCCAATGAATTTTTGGCACCTCTTTTTTACTATCGTTTACAAATCACCCTGCTTCGTATTGACGCTGAACCAACAACGGCACTCTCGACCCTGTTTGAAAAACATGTTGATTTCTTTTGGGAAAGTGTTGCATTATAAATATATTAAACAATATCAAGGAAAAATCATGCCATCTATTACCGAATTTAGCATAAGTCCCCTGCTTCAATCGCATTATATTACACCGGTACGACTGCATTACAAGCAAAACGGTATAGCCAAAACATGGGAAGCAGTTCAAAGCTATGACAGTGTCGCTGTACTGCTATATCATACACAGCGAAAGGCATTGGTGCTTGTAAAGCAGTTCCGTGCGCCGGTTTTTATGAACGACAAAAAATATCTCTATACCTATGAGCTGTGCGCCGGTATTCTTGACAAGGAGTGTTCAATAGAGCAAATTGCAAAAGAGGAGATCGATGAAGAGTGTGGATATGACGTTCCTCTAAAAAGCATAAAAAAAATTACCTCATTTTTTACCAATGTAGGTGTTTCAGGAACCAAACAACACCTTTTTTATGCTGCAATTGATGAGAGCATGCATGTTCATAGCGGTGGTGGGATTGAAAACGAAGAAATTACAGTAGAATACCTACCATTGAAAGATGCCAAAAAATTTATGTATGATGATACCAAGGCAAAAACACCGGGTTTATTGTTCGCATTTGAGTGGTTTTTTCAAAATGTTGTCTCATAATCTCCTTTTTGCCATGGTTCTAGCACATTTATATACTATAATTTTTTGTACATAACAATATGAGGAAAGTGTTCTAAATGACTTTTTTATTATCTTTAGTCTCTATAGTACTGTTCATCCTTGTCATAGGTTTCTACATGCGTTTCAACAGAATAAACAAAGAATGTATTGCACTAAAATCGAAGCTCATGCAACTAGAAGAAGAAAATACTAGAAGTCATGTCGGAAATGAAGAACTTTTTTATCAGTCACGACTGGCACAGATGGGAGAGATGATCAGTATGATCGCACACCAATGGCGCCAACCGCTCAGTGCCATTTCGCTAACAGCTATTGGACTTGAAACCAAAATTCGATTAAACAAACTGGATTTTTCAACACCAGAAAATATTGCGAAGGCACAAGAATATATCTTGGGGCGCACGGATCTCATAGCACAATACGTCAATTCTATGACTACAACCATAGATGATTTTCGGATGTTCTACAAAAAAGATCGTCAGAAAGAACTGGTTGCTGTTGAGGATATTCTTGATCGAACACTCAAAATTATCGGAGTGTCTCTGGAAACTCAGGAAATTGAGATTCAGATTGAATATAACGATTGCCCTAAGGTATGGCTATTTCCCAACGAAGTGGTGCAGGTATTTTTAAATCTTTTACAAAATGCTCAAGATCAATTTACAGCAAACCGTATTGCTCCAGCTATAATTACCATTCACATTCAAGGGGTCAATGACGGTATAGAGATAAAGTTTACCGACAATGCCGGGGGCATTGAAGCATCAACAATCACAAAAATATTTCGCCCCTACTTTTCAACCAAAGAGAAACAAAACGGTACCGGTTTGGGACTGTATATGAGCAAAACCATTATCGATGAGCACCATGGGGGTCAATTATCTGTTTCTACTACGAGTAATGGCGATGGTGCTTGTTTTACAATATTTTTACCGATGGGATCCAAAGAATAACTCATGGTCAATATTGAAGAACTACTCCTGTATACATCGGAGTTAACACTGCTGTACGTAGAGGATGACCCAACCATTCAAGAGCGAAATTGTGAGATCTTTTCAGATTTTTTTCATCAGGTTGATCTTGCCAATAATGGCAAAGAGGGCTATGCGCGTTATGAACGCTATTATGAACGAACCCATACGTTTTATGATCTAGTCATTACCGATATTCAAATGCCGACTATGGACGGTATTGCCATGAGTCAGCTCATTCAAAAACGCCATACCCATCAGATGCTGATTGCTTTGTCTGCACATCAAGACGCCCATTACCTGTTTGAACTTATCAATATGGGGATTACCTACTTCTTACCCAAACCTGCATCAACCGAAGCGCTCTACGACATACTGTTTAAAACCTCTAAAATCGTTTATGATCGAAAAGCGGCCGAAGCGTATTCGGAAAAATTAATTTTACTCAATAGAAAGCTTGAAGACAACGTTATTGAGCTGGAAAATGCCATCAAAAAAGCCGAGGAAGCCGCAGAGTTTAAAGATCGTTTTTTTGCCAATATGAGTCATGAAATACGAACCCCCATGAATGCCATCCTCGGATTAAGCCATATTCTTTTGACCTCGCCACTCAAAGAGAAAGAACGCGAAAACGTTGTCAAAATAGAAAATGCAGCCAATGTACTGCTTCAAATTATTAACAACATTCTGGATTTTTCAAAAATTGAAGCCGGAAAACTTTCGCTTGAATCCACAGAATTTTCACTCGGTTCGGTTATCAGCTACATTGCAACGATTGTCGATATTAAAGCTGCCGATAAAAATATCAATATTGTCTATAATGTTGATCGTCAGATACCACAACGACTTATCGGTGACCCTACCCGTCTGGGGCAGATACTGCTAAACCTGGTAGATAATGCTGTTAAATTTACTCATGAAGGAAGCGTCATTTTACATGTAAATCAGCTTGAAAAAGAGGCGGATCGCGGCGTGTTAAAATTTGATATTGTTGATCATGGTATCGGTATAGAAGAAGACAAACTTGAGACACTTTTTGACTCTTTTGTTCAAGCAGACAGTAGCACTACACGGGAATATGGTGGCAGTGGACTTGGTTTGAGTATTACAAAATACTTAGTAGAGATGATGGGTGGAACAATTTCCATACAAAGCCATAAAACTGAAGGCAGCACTTTTTCGGTGGTAATCCCGTTGGCATATGTCCAGAATGCATCGTCACACTGCCCTGCTTCAGATACGTCTGATATCTCCGGAGTGATACTGAAAAATAAGACGCTGTTGCTAGTAGAAGACAATGAAGTAAACCGCCATGTCATACTGGGATTGCTAGAGCACAGTGAAGCAAGAATCTTGGTTGCCACAGACGGCGCAACAGCACTGGAATACGCAGAAACTGAAAAAATTGATTTAATATTAATGGATATCAATATACCCGTTATGGATGGATACGAGGTAACCCGCCAGATTCGGGATAACCTTAACACGGTACCTATTATAGGTCTGAGTGCCAATACGATGCGAAAAGATATTGCCAAAGCTTTAAATGCCGGCATGAATGCTTACCTCCACAAACCCATGGATATTCAACGGTTTTACAGGTTGCTTGCAGAATATATTGAAGAGAGTCTCTTACGCTATAAGCATGAAAACACGGAGCATTTAGATCTCATATTGGCACATCCTTTTAACACCATTTCAGGACTCGATGTTGCTGATGCTCTGGAGCGTATGGAGTATAATGTAGCGCTTTATGAACGCGTTGTACACTCCTTTTTTAAAATATTTTCCAATGCTGCTGAAGAACTGCGACATCATATTATTCACGAAAAATATGATGATGCCTACCGACTTTGTCATGATATTCAGGGAAGTAGTGGTAATATTGGTGCAAAAGAACTCTATGCGATGGCAACGGAGATGGAAACCATGATTGAGCAACATCAACGCGATGCGGCACTGCAACAGGTCGCCTGTTTTTCACAAACATTTTTGGCGCTTGAGCATCTGGTCTCAGAATCGTTGCTGAAACATAATGACAAAGGTATTTAATGAAAAAAACAATAATTATTGCTGAAGACAATGAACTGAATATTACTATTTTAGATGGTATTTTGAAAGAGACGTATGATCTAATTATTGCCCGAAGTGCTGAAGAGGTCTATAAAATACTGCAAACCGAGACACCGGATCTTTTTTTACTCGATATTGTCATGAGCAAGATTAGCGGTATTGATTTGTGCAAAACCCTTCGAAATGATGAAAAATTTTCAAAAACTCCAATCGTGTTTATGACTGCGGTTCAAGATAACAAAATATACGACTCCGCATTTAAGGTCGGTGCCAGTGCCTTTATTGCCAAACCTTTTAAGTCCTCCGATTTGAAAAATACCCTCTCTCAATTGCTGAAGTAACCTGTTACTCCCCTACTTTTTTGCATGATTACCAAATGGTACTTTTGGTAATCTTGGTAAATAACCGTTCGACATTTTCATCTTCTTTGGCAGAGGTAGCAATAATATCGACACAATTATGATATTTTCGCTTCAGGGCAGCATGATCAAGTGTTATCGCGCTGGGCAAATCACTTTTATTCAGTGCGACAATAAAAGGGGTATCCGCATTAAAATTATAGATATAATCGAGGTGCTGCTGAAGATTGTCTAGCGTCTCTTGCCGGGTCACATCCATGACCACGACAAAAGCATTACACCCTTTGGCATAATGCAGCGGTATGTTCTGATTTTTATTTGCGCCTTCAATGTCCCATAACATAAGCGCTACGGCGGCGACATTACCATTGTCATTGAGTATAAGGTTCTTTTTCATAATATTCACGCCAATCGTAGTTAGATAGGCATCGCTAAATTTATTCTCGACATAGCGAGTTGCCAAACTTGTTTTTCCAACACCGTGATTGCCGATAATAAGTATCTTCTTGATATATTTTTTCATCTTACCTGCTTTTCTCCTCTGTATTATACCAATAAAATTTAACGCATTGTGCCTTTGAGCTGTTATTATCACTCAATAGCGGCGGTCGTGGCATCGAAATGGTCGTAATGCGCTGCGGTGCAATACCCAAAGCGATAAGTGCCGCAGTAGCATTTTTTGCCCTATGCTGAGCAAGTAATGCATTATGTGTCAGATTATTGGATGGACTGGAGTAGCCAATAACATTCAAATGCGTCTGTGAATGCTCGTGTAGCAGTGACGCAATGGCTTCAAGCACCGGTTTGTGTTGTGGCTCTATTGTCGAAGCACCACTTCTGAAATAGAGACTATTGTCGTCATAATTTACATGTGTAACATTAACATACACGTGAGCAATGGCATCAAGCTCCGAGATGATATCAACGGCACGCTGAAGTTGTTGTGGCGATGCTGTTTTCCCCGAGACATTTACTACTCCATTGGAGACATTATATGTAAGATCGGTATGCGGATCATTATTGAGTATGGCAATTTGCTTGGCAACAATACGTTTACTTTTAGCATAGTCTTCCAATGGCTCTATCACGAGTACCCTGTTTTCAATATCATAAGGAAATTTTTTAGTCATGACAACCTTAAAAATTTCATCTTTGAGTCTTTGGTTGGGGACCTTACCTTCAATGAGCAGTACATTATGCTGCCATGACGTCTTAATGGCATAAAGAGCTAAATGCGCATTGGTGTGAATACGTTGTAATATCATCGTTTCAAAATGCTCTCTTTGGTACTGTACATAATAGTACCATCCAGCAAATACAAACAGCGTCAAAGCAATAATGGCCAAAGGCCATTTACTTGGTGTCTGCTCTTTTTTGCGATGATGATTGAGTGCAAATAACGGAGCGAACAACTCACTGATTTCGTGGGCAGGCAACGAAGAGAGATCTCCATCAAACGTCTGAATGGAGGTAGCATAGCGGTCTAAAATAGTTTCAAGTAC
>JALUJE010000292.1 GCA_027057185.1 Helicobacteraceae bacterium
GGGCTTTATATGGGTATTTTTGGTAGTTCTTCCAAAGAGCAGAGTAAAATAGCGGAATTAGAGCGTAAAAATCAAGAGCTTGAAGCAGAACTTGACGCATTAAGACTCGAGCAGAGCCAACGGGATAACTACCATAACACTCAAAAAGATGCAGATTCGCATGATAAAGATCAGGCTATTGCCAATGTCGTACAACTATTGCTTGCGTCGTATAGCAGTGGGGTTTCTTTTACCTTGACCATTATGGAATCGGCTATTGAACAGCTTAATGAGGCAGGTGATCTGAATAATACAACATCAAAACGTATTGATATTGTCCAACAAGAGAGTCAAAGCATTCATCGTTCTATTGAAGAAATTACACAAGAGACTGTAAATCTTGATAACGGTGCGAATGCATTAAATGAGAGTGTCGTCTCTATTGGAAATATTATTGATTTAATTAAGGACATATCCGACCAGACAAACCTGCTGGCACTGAATGCGGCTATTGAAGCGGCCCGTGCCGGAGAACATGGACGAGGGTTTGCCGTGGTAGCCGATGAAGTTAGAAAGTTGGCAGAACGTACGCAAAAAGCAACACAAGAGGTCGAAATAAGTATTGGACAGTTAAAGCAAAATACTTCAGAGATTCAAGATGTGTCTGAAACCTTTCGAAATAACAGTGAGAGTATGAGTTCCAAGCTTGCGTCATTTTTTGAAGAGCTGAATGTTGTCATTACCAATTCTCAGCGTATTCGTGATATTACGGAAAACATTACGAATGAAGTCGATATCGGTACTGGAAAACTTGATCATATTCTCTTTAAGCTTCTGGGATATAATGCCTTTATTGCCAATGAGAATCCTAGAGTTTTAGATGCCAACAGTTGTCGATTTGGTACATGGTTTGATACCAATAAGGTGAAAATTAAAGATGATACCAAGACCATATCAAGCTTAATATCTCATCATAATATAGTGCATCAAAAAACACAAGAAGCTATAGACGCATGGCAGAAAGGGGACTATTCTCGTGCTGTTGAGTTGATGCGTATGGTCGAGCACTCCAGTGAAGCAGGATTTGAAGTCTTATACCACAGTTTTGTCAATCACCGAAAATAGGACATTGGAAGTTGTAGAAATTGAAAGAGGTTCCGTAAATTGACTCACGTGAATTTGGCTAATGCAAGTGTTCAAAGGCATCGTCAATATTGGAAAATTTCCCGGCAATAAAAAGCATCATGGCAGCATTGAGCCGGGCAAGAGCAAGCAGCTCTTGCGTAGGCTCATTAATCTGTTTTACGGAAGTTTCCAAATCTATGCGTTCCCAAGATCGTCGGTAATCAATACCGTAACGTTTGGGATCGATGAGGTGCTCTGTGACATGATGATTCTCGACCACCCACAATCGGGATTTGCTAAAGAGTTCCGGGGTGCCTTCATTACCCTGTAAGAGCGCAAAACGTTGGTAGCGTTCGGCAAAGATATCAATATATTTATTGACATAAGGTTTATGAAATACACCGGTAAGAGCATAGTCACTTTGTGCCGCTTTAGGAAGTTTTTCGAGTGTGTTTAATCCGGTTCGTAATCCAAGACGTTGGCGAATACTGCTTAAAGCATGTAACGCATGACAATATGATTTTCGGTCAAAATAGTAAAGATTATCCGGAATATTGATTTGACTGCAGATCTCTTGAGTAGTAATACCACCCTTTGCCGGTTGCAATATATCACCCGTTACGACAAGGTTGAGTTCTTGTTGTAACGCTACTGCCGTCAGTGGAAAGAGGTAAAGATTATTGCATTTTCCATCAAAGGGGTAGCCCAGTTCCAGCGAATTTTTTA
>JALUJE010000293.1 GCA_027057185.1 Helicobacteraceae bacterium
AGCTTATCGTTGGTGATGCCGGCATTATTGACCAGATATGACAGCGTCCCATCGGCATCGACAATAGTTTTTACGGCATCAACAAATGCCGTCTCATCACTCACATCGAAACCAATAACTGCCGCACTCCCGCCGGCAGCTTCAATCTCTGCTTTGATTGCATCGGCAGCATCGGCACCGCTTCGGTAATTAATCCACACTTTCAGACCGTATCCCGCTAGAACTTTGGCTATTTCAGCACCAATACCGCGGCTTGATCCGGTGACCAGTACATTGGTTCCACTAAATTTCATTCGTTTCCCTTTTACATGTAAATTTTAAATTAATGCATGATCCATCTCAGATGGAATCGCAATTTCCATTAACTTCAATACGGTCGGTGCAATATTGTTTAGTGCTCCGGCCTCAACTTTATTAACCCCTTCAGCGATGACGAAACACCACACTTTACCGACGGTATGATTGGTCAGTATATTTCCGTTGGTATCTCGCATCTCTTCACAGTTCCCATGATCCGATGTCACGACAACACGATAATCACATGCCTCAGCTTTGTCTAAAATTCTGCCAAGCTGCAGATCTACTGTTTCAACGGCTTTCACGGCAGCCTCATAATTTCCGGTATGTCCCACCATATCACCATTGGCAAAATTCACGACAATAAAATCGGTCTCAGCTTCCATCCCTTTCAAAACGGCATCGCAAACCGCTTTGGCACTCATTTCAGGCTGCTGATCGTATGTTTTAACATTTGGACTAGGAACAAGCACCCGCGTCTCATTCACATAGGGCTCATCGACTCCACCGTTAAAAAAGAACGTAACATGTGCATATTTTTCAGTCTCTGCCGTGTGCAATTGCCGCAGTCCTTCTGCGCTAATAACTTCTGCCAGTGTATTTACAGGTACCGCTTTGCTAAAGAGCACCGGGTAGGTAAAACTCTTGTCATATTCCGTAATAGTGGCAATATTTAGCGGTATGTATTCCCGATCAAAGTCATTGAACTGCTCACTACCCAAAGCAGTAACCAACTCTCGCATACGGTCACTTCTAAAATTTATGGTCAAGACCGCATCACCCGCTTCAAATCCCTTGTAGCCATTAAATGCCGTTGGAACAAGAAATTCATCGGTAACCCCCTCGGCATATGAGATCTCAACATAGTCGTGGGGTGAACACTCATTTTTTGGTTCAGCCTTAACCATCGCACGGTACGCCTGTTCAATACGTTCCCACCGGTTATCACGATCCATGGCATAGAATCGTCCGCCAATCGTGGCAATGTTAATATTTTTTCCGATGTGCGCATCAATCTGATCTAAAAAACGTTGCGCCGAAGTCGGCGAAACATCACGTCCATCGGTGATCAAATGTAACCAGACCTCCTTGCCTGCCTCTGACGCAATATCAGCAATGCCGATAAAATGATCAATATGAGAATGCACGCCACCGTCACTCATCAGTCCAATGAGATGCAGCCGTTTACTTTTATGTTGCAATAAATCTACAAAAGCGGGATTGTCCTTTAGGGTTCCTTCTTGCAGTGCCAATGATATTTTGACAAGATCCTGATACAACACCCGGCCGCTTCCAATACTCATATGCCCGACCTCTGAATTCCCCATCTGACCTTCAGGCAGTCCAACACTTAGACCAAACGTATCAATTAATGCATGAGGTACCTTGTGAAATAATTTATCATAAGTCGGTTTATGGGCATTATAAAAAGCATTAGATTCTGTTCGGGCACAATATCCAATACCATCTGTAATCACGAGAATTGCTTTTTTTGACAAAAGCGCTCCTTTTTTAATTAAAAAATTTGCGCAATTATATTAAAATAACGCTTTTAAGTACTTAAGCCATTTTTCGTACCACTATTTTAAACCTAGGATACGCCCTTTCATGCTTTACTGGATCTATCAGATTTTTGATGTCAATATCTTGCAATATATTACGGTTCGTGCCGGTATTGCCTTTTTTCTGGCACTAATTTTCACACTTTTTTTAATGCCGCGTTTTATTCGCTGGGCGCAACAAACCGACCACCATCAACCTATTAACGAATGGGCGCCCGACAGCCATCAGGACAAAGCAAAAACTCCGACCATGGGAGGTGTTGTCTTTATCAGTGCCACCATTCTTGCCGCACTTCTGACCATTAAGTTCAGCAGCGCCTACGCTCTGGGTGGACTGCTAACCCTGTTTCTATTCGCCGCTATTGGCTTTCAGGATGACTATAGCAAGGTACGACAAAATGAGAATATGGCAGGACTGAGTGCCCGTACCAAACTCCTGTTGCAAATTGGTGCCTCTTTGCTCATAGGTATTTTTTTAATTTTTTATGCCGGTTTCAATACCGAGTTATATGTTCCCTTTGTCAAGACGGCACTCTTTGATATGAACATTTTTTCACTTTTCTTTTGGATCTTTGTTATGGTGGGAACATCCAACGCCGTCAACCTTACCGACGGTCTTGACGGCTTGGCGACCGTACCCTCCATTGCCTCGCTCGCATCGTTGAGTATTATTGTCTACATTACCGGGAATGCCGTCATTAGTAACTACCTTCTAATGCCCCACTTTAACGTGGGTGAGGTTGCCATTATCTCTTCAGCTCTGATTGGGGCACTTGCAGGTTTTTTATGGTTCAACTGCCATCCTGCCGAAATTTTTATGGGTGATAGCGGCTCATTGACGCTGGGAGCGTTTATTGCCTATTTGGCAATTATCTCCAAAAGTGAATTTCTGCTCATTCTTATCGGTCTGATTTTTGTTATTGAGACAGTCTCGGTTATTTTACAGGTGGGCAGCTACCGACTACGCAATAAACGGGTCTTTCTCATGGCACCCATTCACCACCACTTTGAAATGAAAAACTGGAAAGAGAACAAGATTATTGTCCGTTTCTGGATTATTGCCATGCTCTCCAATCTTCTGGCTCTTGTCACCTTAAAGATTCGCTGATGCAACGTATCATCAGCTGCTTTGGTTACGGAAAAACCACTAAAGCCATTGCACAGGCGGGAAATACATGTATTTTTTATGATGATAAAGTCACCCAACCCTTTATCGATGCAGCAGGTAACAAGGTACTGCCGTCACATCTTTTTGATGCCGCCCGCTCTCAGCTTGAAATTCCCTCGCCCGGCATTGCTCCGACCCACCCGCTAATTTTGCAGGCAAAACATCTTATGAGCGACTATGACTTTTATGCTGAAACAATGCCCTTTTCCATTTGGGTAAGCGGTACCAACGGTAAAACTACCACAACGCAGATGATTGAACATATGCTTGCCTCTCGCGGCGCCCTTAGCGGCGGCAATATCGGTACACCCGTAGCCCTGTTAGATGGCGATGCCCCTATTTGGGTACTTGAAACCAGCTCTTTCACGCTACACTATACCCATCGTGCCCAACCCAATATCTATGTCCTGCTGCCCATCACACCCGACCATATTGGATGGCACGGCAGCATGCAAGCGTATGAGCACGATAAGCTAAAGCCACTCCAGCAGATGCGCGAGGGCGAAGCCGTTATCTTGCCCCGATGTTATTCCGACTATCCAACTGCCGGATTTAAGATTCTCTACGACAATGAACATGATCTGGCAGAGTATTTCGGATTTGATCTGAAAAAGATTGCTTTTAACGGTGTCTTTTTACTTGATGCCGTCATTGCCATGGGCATAGACACCATACTCTACAACCAAATCGACTATGACAAAATTAACCGTTTTATTATGGATGCACACCGTCAAGAGTGCGTATACGATGCCAAAAAGAGACTCTGGGTCAACGACTCAAAAGCAACCAATGTTGATGCAACACTTGGCGCACTGCGCAGCTTTAACAATCGTCCGCTGCACCTTATTGTAGGCGGTGATGATAAAGGGGTCGATCTGACGCCGTTGTTTGAAACGCTCCGAGTGTTCGCATCAGATATTACACTCTATCTTATCGGTGCCAATGCCCGGCGTCTTGAGCAACTGGCAAGACAATACGATATTGCCCATATTACATGTAATGTGCTAGATACTGCCATTGACAATATTGCTCAACGCCATACTACCGAAAGTGTCGCGCTACTCTCTCCCGCAGCTGCCAGTTTGGATCAGTTTGACTCGTATGTGGCACGCGGTGATGCATTTAAAGCGCATGTCAAGGCATTAAGCTAAATTTTAAGCTTCAGTAGCTATAATTTCACCTCTTAAACGTGGCCTGTTAGCTCAGTCGGTAGAGCAAGTGACTGAAAATCACTGTGTCCTTGGTTCGATTCCGAGACAGGCCACCACTTGGTTGTTACAATCTATTTGACTAACGCGCTTATACTTTCAATGACACACAACGTAAGACACTTCTTTTTCATACCGCGGAATAGAGCAGTTCGGTAGCTCGTCGGGCTCATAACCCGAAGGTCACAGGTTCAAATCCTGTTTCCGCAACCAATTATCTCCCATCAATTACGGAGCTTTAAACATTCTCCTAACATCCTAGATCAACACTGTAATGAAGTGTAACCAACTTGAGTCTATTTATCAATGTATTTCATGTTTTATTATACTTTCATATAACATCATAACTAAACTTGTTATGACGTGATATCATGAAACATATTTTTACTCCTCAAGATGACTTTGCTCCCAATGAGTGGATTTTTCACTACAAAGTCACGGCACTACTTATTATCTCATTGATCATTGGCACTTATATTGTCTGTTTTGCACTCTACCGTATTACCCAGCATAATCTTGTTGCCGGTGGCTTTGAACTGATCTTTGGGCTTTTTTTGTTGACTGCATTTTTTTTATTGCGTAAAAACAAGACATATTATATGCTACTCTCCAAAATATTTTTTGTCTTTGCCTTTATTGTGCTGATTGTGCTGTTTTTTTATATTCCCGATGAAACCACCCGTATTCACTGGGTTCCCGTTACCCTGGTTTTGGTATTTTTTCTTCTGGACTATAAAGGCGGTATTCTTTTTTTGATACTTTATATTCTGTTTATTCTCTTTTTAATGGTGACCCATCATAGTTATACCACCATAGAATATGTAACATGGATCAGCTCACTTTCCGCACTGGCATTAATTATGTACTATTATGAAAAAGTGAAAGAGCGAGAGAAGTCTTCTCTCATTAATTATGCTTCTGCACTCTATGATGAGGTGCAAAAACATACCAAAACACTTAAAAAACAAAATATTGAACTCTTTGAAAGTAAAAAGTTACTACAGCAACTCAACGCTCGGCTCGAAGAGCGTATTCAAGAAGAGCTGTACCAACATTTAAAACAAGAGAAGATTCTCCTGCATCAATGTCGACTGGCCAGCATGGGCGAGATGATGGATTTTATTGCCCACCAATGGCGACAGCCACTCATGAATGTCAATGCCATTTTAATGAATATGGACAGAGCACTAGAAATACGCGAAGAGCCCAAAGAGTACCTTACTGCTAAAATGGAAGACCTTGTTGCATTAACAACCCATATGTCCCAAACCATTGAAGATTTTCGTTCACTGTTTAAAATAGACAAACAAAAAGTTTCTTTTGATATCGGAAAATCGATTGCACAGGTTCTCGAACTTTATGAGAGTGCTTTGAAAAATATTTGTGTACATCTCGATGCTGCTGAGGAGATACGGATTTATGAACATCAAAATGAGTTTAACCAGGTCATTATTATACTCCTTGGCAATGCCATAGAAGCGTTAAACTTACACAAAAGCACCACCAAATCCATCTATATCAATGTACATGTAAATACACAACATATTAGTATTGACATTGAAGACAATGCCGGAGGTATTGCACCCAAACATCTGAAAAAAATCTTTGAACCCTATTTTACTACCAAAGCGCATGCGGACGGAACAGGGCTTGGACTCTATATTGCCAAAATTATTGTTGAGAGAAATATGCATGGTAGCTTACGGGTAATCAATGCCTCTTCCGGTGCCAAATTTACCATAACATTAAGGAGAAGTTATGCTGAAACTACTTAAAGAACACTCTATTTTATATGTTGAAGATGAACCCGAAGTACAACGTAACATTCAAGAGTACTTAGAGAGTTACTTTGGTGCGGTCTATGTGGCATCTGATGGAAAAATTGCCCAAAAACTCTATAGGGATCATCGTCCTGATGTGTTACTGCTCGACATTAATCTTCCCGGTATTGACGGACTGACACTTGCCAATACAATTCGCCAAAACGATTCGTATGTTAAAATTGTAATGCTAACCGCCTATACGGAAAAAGAGAAACTCCTTCAGGCAACCGAACTCAAACTCACCAAGTACCTAATTAAACCCATTGCTCCCAAACTTTTTAAAGAGACCATGGAACTTCTGGTTACGGAATTGTTG
>JALUJE010000294.1:0-495 GCA_027057185.1 Helicobacteraceae bacterium
GTTAAAGAGAAAGAGATTCTAATCCACATCATTGCTGTTGGAAAAAGAGATAATATGAAGGTTTATAAACAAGCACACGCTAGAGTTGAAAAACATGACAAAGCCTAGCAGTAAATGCTCGCATCATTGAAGTTGACCTTCATGTTATAATATTCCTAAAAAAGGTGGTTTTATGAGTGTTTTATTGGAGTTTAGTATGTTTCCTACGAGTGATGAGTGCCGTGAGGGTGCATCGGTTTCTAAATATGTGAGTCGGATTATTGACATGATTGATACTAGTGGCGTGGCATACCAGCTCACCCCAATGGGAACTATCATTGAAACCGATACTATGAAAGAAGCACTGGAGATTATTGAAAAAGCTTATGAAACGCTAGAGTGTGACTGCGAACGGGTCTATTCTTCATTGAAGTTTGATATTCGTAAAGGTGCATCGCATCGACTTCAGCGAAAAATTGCTTCTGTAGAAGGACACTTGCAGCGTCACGTCAGTAC
>JALUJE010000294.1:505-6323 GCA_027057185.1 Helicobacteraceae bacterium
CGTCAGTACTTAGCGCAGTTGATCTTTTAAAATCTCAAGACGCTCAATACGGTTTGCTGTGCTCGGATGGGTTGAGAAGAGCGATTTAAATGAGATGTTGTGCCCGCTAAATGGATTGATAATAAACATATGTGCCGTTTGCGGTGTTGCATTGTGCAGATCGCCGCTGCGCGCATACATATCGAGTTTGCTGAGCGCACTCTGAAGCCATTCGGGATGTCCGGTAAGACGTGCTGCTCCTTCATCTGCCATATATTCCCGATTACGACTGACTGCCATCTGAACAATGGAGGCGGCAAGTGGCATGACCAGCATTAGCACCAGTGAGACGATGATATTATTACGATTGTCACCACCTCGAAAAAACATGCCAAATTGTGCGAGCAGGGCAATGGCGCCGGCAATGGTAGCGGCAATGGTACCGATGAGAATGTCGTAATGCTTGACATGGCTCATTTCGTGTGCCAGTACCCCTTCAATTTCGTGTTCGTTTAACAGTTTGAGTAATCCTTCTGTGACGGCAACGGCGGCGTGAGAAGGGTTTCTTCCCGTAGCAAAGGCATTGGGCGTATCATCGGGAATAATGTAGACCTTAGGCATGGGCGTACCCGCACGCGCTGCCAGACGTTCAACAATTTCAAAAAGTCCGTGTGCCTGATTGCGTGTTACTTCACGGGCATTGTAACGTTTTAGCACCAGTTTGTCGGAGTTAAAATAGCTAAAAAAGTTCATACCCAATGCGGCAATAAAGGCGATGATCATACCGGTCTGTCCCCCTAGAAGATTGCCGACAAAGACCATCATGAGCGTTAAGAATGTCAATAAAAACACGGTTTTAAAAATCTCCATGATAGCTCCTTTTTAAGAAAAATATACCATTTTTTTATTGATAAATAGGTAATGGCGTTGACAAATTTACATGTATTTCATGAAATCTAATATTTTATGTTGTATAATAAGTGATTTTAATAAAAAAGGCAATAATAGTACATGACACAGAATCATTACAATGTCATTGTCATTGGCGGCGGTATTTCGGGTGCGGCACTCTATTACGAGTTGGGTCGCTATACGGATGTCAAGAAAATAGCACTACTAGAAAAGTACGGCTCACTTGCCACGCTAAACTCTAGTGGTTCGGCAAACTCACAAACCATGCATTGTGGTGATATAGAGACTAACTACACGTTGGAAAAAGCGCAACATGTGACACGTACGGCAAAAATGGTCGAAAAATACTGTTTACAGTATGGATATGAAAACTCCATTATGTTTTCGCATCAAAAAATGGCCATTGGTGTGGGATTTGAGGAGGTGCGCTTTATTCGCAAGCGTTTTCAGGAATTTCAGCCGATTTATCCATATTTAGAACTGTATGAGAAAGATACCATTGCTGAAATCGAGCCCAATCTCATTTACGATGAACAAGGAAGAGAACGACCCGAAGAGATTGTGGCTATGGGTGCACAAGGACAGTGGACGACAGTGAACTTCAAGGCACTTTCAGAAAGTTTTATTGATAATACGCTCAAAATTGAAGATAAAATTACCGATATTTTTTTCCACTCCGAGGTAAAGTACATTCAAAAACTCGGAAGCATGTTTCATCTTGAAACGGTTCAGGGACATCATTTTACCGCAGATTTCGTAGTGGTCAATGCCGGGGCGCATAGCCTGTATCTGGCGCATCAAATGGGGTATGGTCTGGATTATGCTACCTTGCCGGTAGCCGGCAGCTTTTACGTCTCAACCAAAAAAATTCTTAACGGTAAAGTCTATATGGTGCAAAATCCAAAACTTCCTTTTGCCGCACTGCATGGCGACCCGGATATTTTACTTAACGGCTATACCCGTTTTGGTCCTACGGCACTGGTATTGCCAAAATTGGAGCGTTTTAAAAGCGGTACCTATGGAGATTTTTTCAAGACCTTGCGATTTGACTGGCATATTGTGAAAATTTTTTACGATCTTCTTAAAGACCGAGACATCCGTAACTATATCTTTCGAAACTTTCTTTTTGAATTGCCCTATATCAGCAAAAAGCTTTTTTTGCAAGATGCCAGAAAAATTGTGCCCTCACTTCAGGAAATAGATATTACGTATGCCAAAGGATTTGGCGGCATACGACCTCAGGTTTTGGACAAAAAAAATGAGCGCCTGATGCTTGGAGAAGCATCCATTAACACTGAAGAGGGGATTATCTTTAATATGACTCCTTCTCCAGGAGCAACTAGCTGTTTGGGTAACGCGCTGCGCGATGTAGAGTATATCTGCAACTATTTGGATTTGACATTCGATGCGGCGGCATTACGACGTGAGTTAACGGACGATGAGGAGTAGGCAATGATGAAATTACTATATATTACCGATCAAGAAGAGTACAGTGAACATGGGACAATCGGATCATTTTTTCATGGGTATCTGAAAACGTATTTGTATGTCAATGTCGTTTATTTTACTAAATACAAGCACAGTTTTCAGGTAAAAGATGATGACTTTATTGTTCCCATCCAATATGACAACGACATCATAGCTTATCTTCAAGAACAGTCCATAGATATGGACTCCTATGAGTTTGTATTTGTGAGAAATGTTCAAAACATTTTAAAAACGGTTTTGAAATATCGTGATTTTTACGGCTATAAAGTTGGATTTCGTGCCTCATTTGCCAAATCGACACAGGCTTATGAAATGGCAAAACGCGATAAATCGGGCATTATCAGGCAGTTTCGGGTGGCCTTTGGCAACTGGACGAAAAATCGTTTGATTAACGAAGTCGATATTTTTATGCCGACATCGCTGCAGATGCAGCACCTGTTTTACCCCAATCTTACATGTAAAATTTATCCGCTTAGCAGTGCTTTGGATTCGAAACAGCTACAAGAACGCCCCATTCGGCGTGATGGTATATGCCGTTTGATTTATGTCGGTTCCCTCGATGCTCTGCGTGAATTCAATGTAATACTCAATGCCTTGGAAACTATTGCCGCACTGCCGTGGCATCTTACGCTTTTGGTGCGTACACCCGAAGGTGTCGAACAGATGCTCGAACACTATCATGCTATCAATAACAAGATCGAGGTCATCTATACGGATGAACTGGAGACTATGAAGGCTAAAGTGGCTCAGTGCGATGCAGGTCTAGCACTGCTTCCCTCATGCGATCTTTACAACAATGCGTTAGCCTCCAAGGTAGTTGACTACTATAGTTGTGCCGTACCGGCACTGCTGAGTGATACTCAAAGTAATCGTGCCGTTTTTGATGAAGAAGAAGCTTTTTTCAGCTCTTTTGATCACGACGGCATAGTCACGCTGCTTCATAAAGTCATTGAGACCGATGAAGAACATCTGATCGCTATGGGTAAAGCGGGTCAGAAAAAACTACTGGATCAGGGATATGACTATGAGGTGATGGCAGAAGCACTTTTTAAGGTATTGGCACGGCTCTAGTGCATAGCTCCGGCAAGACGGCGATACTCTGAAGAATGCTCCAAGAGTTCCTGATGTGTACCGCGAGCAATGATCTTGCCGCGCTGAAAGTATAAGATTTCATCAGCATGCTCAATGGTACTAAGACGGTGGGCAATCATAATGGTGATTTTGTCTTTTGTATAAGACGACAGGGCTTTTTGAATACGTTTTTCACTGTCATTATCCAGTGCACTGGTCGCTTCATCTAAAATGAGTACGGAGGCATTTTTATAGATGGCACGTGCAATGGCAATACGCTGGCGCTGACCGCCGGAGAGATTGCTACCAAATTCTTCCATCTGGGTATGAATACCCTCGCCGAGTTCGTTGACAAAAGGTAAAGCATCGGCATGTTCGAGAGCCTTAATAACCCGTTCTTCATCAATTGTATGACCGTAAGCAACATTGGCTGCTAGCGTATCTTGAAGAATATAAACGCGTTGTGAGACCATGGCAATATGCTCGCGCAGTGAGTGTTGGGTATAGGTGGTAATATTGGCACCGTTAATGCTTACGACTCCGGACTCGGGATCATAAAACCGAACAATCAGATTGATAAAAGAGCTTTTTCCACCGCCACTATCCCCGACGAGAGCGACAGTTTTTCCTTCGGTAATAGTGACATTCACCCGATCGAGAACCGTAGTACCTTCATAGTGTAGACAGACATCTTTAAAGACAATAGTATGAATATCGTCCTGAAGCTCCCGTGTGCCGTCGATAATGCCGTTTGGCATATCCAAAATAGTGAAAACCCGCTCACTTGCGGCGATGGCATCTTGAATTTTGGCATAGATGGAGCTAATGCGCCGAATGGGTTGAAAGACCAGTCCTACCGCTGTTAAAAATGCGGTAAATTCACCGACGCTCATGTGACCGGCATAAACCTCTTTGCCTCCCATGTAGATAACGGCGGCCAGACCGGTAGCTGCTATAATCTCTAAAATGGGTGAGACCAGTTCAGCAGTATAGACCGATTTCATGTTAATGTTGAAAAAGCGCCAGTTCTCATCACTGAAACGTTTGAGTTCATAGGTTTCTGTAGCATTGGCTTTGATGATTTCAGAGTTGTTAAACACTTCACTCAGTCGGGTAACGACATCGGCATTTTTCTCTTGCGAACGGTGCGAGAGTTTTTTTAGCCGTTTGGCAATGGTGATGAGCGGGTAAATAACCAAAGGGATCACAATGAGTGAATAGAAGGCAAGCATGGGATTTAGATAGATAATATAGCCTACCAGTGCTATGACGGTAAGGGTTTCACGAAAAAGTTCGGGCAGCATATTGGAGACAAAATACTGAATACGGTTAATGTCATTGGTAATGCGTGAAATCAGATCGCCGCTGCGATTTTTGTAGAGAAATTCCATATCTAAATAGAGCATTTTCTCAAGAAGACGCTCACGCAGAAGGGAAATGACATGTAGTCCGATATAACTCATATAGACACTTTGAATATAGCGGCCTACCGATTTTACAATGTATATGCCAATGAGTCCGAGTGGAATGTACAGTAGCATAGACGCATCACGCTCAATAAACATAGTATCCATCAATGGCTGCATAATGTGCGCGGTGGCCGCCGTGGCACTGACGGTAAGAATAATACCAATAAATACCAGAACGTAGTAAAACTTATAGTTTTTCAGATAAGGCCAGTAGCGGCGCAGTGTCGCTCTCAATCACTCGTCTCCCAAAAGGTTCCCTCGGGAGTATCCATAATGCTTACTCCCAACTCCAGAATAGTTTTGCGAAGGGTATCGGCAGTGGCAAAATCTTTTTCTTTTTTTGCTTGGGTCCGTTGTGCAATCAGGGTCTCTATGGTGGTTTTTTTGTCGGTATCAATACCGTATTGGAAATACGAAAACGGATTTTTGGTGCCAAAACCCAAAAGTGTTTCAACAGTACTCAGATTTGCCAGTGCCTCTTTTTTCGCAACTTTGTCTTTGGGATTGGCATCGAGTGTTTCATTGCTCAATGCGACCATAGCATCAATCAGTGCCAGAGCTTTGGAAACATTAAGATCGTCATTGAGTGCGCAGAGAAGTTCTTGTCGAAAGGGTGTGTCCGTCTCGGTTGCCTTCAGTCCAAAGAGGCGTTTTTTCAGACGGTAGAGTTTATCAAGCCGTTTTTTCGATGCAAGGAGATCGGTCTCGCTAAAATTAAAATTGGCGCGGTAGTGCGTTGAGAGCAGGTAGAAGCGCAGGACTTCACCATCATATACTTTGAGGGCATCTTTAATGAAAAAACTGTTGCCCAGACTCTTGCTCATTTTTTCGCCTTCAATAGTCACAAACCCGTTGTGCATCCAGTAGGCGGCAAGCTCATGATTGGTGGCACAGCGCGT
>JALUJE010000295.1 GCA_027057185.1 Helicobacteraceae bacterium
CTGTTTGCTTTTTTGAAAATGGTCATCAAAAATAAATTCCAATGTTGGAGAACGAAACCAGCCCTGATCTTTCATGCAGTAATCTTCCACTATGGGACGTGCTTTGCTAATCTGCTTCAGTAAAAGACGACGTTCCTCATCACTGTAATCATGGGGATCCAAATAGACTTTGGCATCACTCTTGCCACGAGAACATCGCACTTCAATAACATCAATTTCCCGAAGTCGTGCATCGTTTAAAGAAGCAAGCGCTTCGGGAATCAACTCGGCTAAAATAGCGTCGGTACGCTTTATTTTAATTTCTGCAGGTGTCACAGACTGACTTTTTGCTCTACTTTAACGAACGTTTCAATGACATCGCCGGGCTGAACATCTTCATATCCGTTAATAACCACGCCGCACTCATAGCCGTTACCAACCTCTTTCACATCATCTTTAAAACGTTTGAGCGAGTTCAATTCACCTTCATGAATCACTACACCGTCTCGAATAACTCGAACCAGACCGCCACGTGTCAACTTGCCATCTGCAACCACACAACCGGCGACCACCCCTTTTGGAATTTTAAAGACTTCACGTACATCTGCCTGACCGGAGTGCTCTTCAGTATATTTAGTACTCATCATACCGGTGAGCATATTGGTTATATCATCAATGAGTTGATATATAATCGTGTAGGTATGAATATCAACACCCATCTGCTTAGCAGCGGCTTTAACCGAACCGGTCGGTCGCACATTAAACCCAATCAAAGCACAATTTTCCGAATTATTCACCAACGCCACATCATTTTCGGTAATACCACCGACACCTGAAGAGATTACTTCGACTTTGACCTCTTCATTCCGCAATGCGGCCAATGAGGATTTAATAGCTTCAAGAGAACCATGAACATCAGTTTTCAGTACAATTTTAAGTGTTTTGAGTTTTCCTTCGGCTATCATATTGGTTAGATCATCAAACGTTGATTTCGTACTGCGAGAGAGCTCTTTATGGCGCTCATATTCATAGCGTTTCTGTGCAAATTCCCGTGCCTCTTTATCGCTTGGCATGGCCATCATCACTTCACCTGAGGAAGGTACTTCATTCAAACCGACAACGACGGCCGTCTCACTGGGTCCAATATGTTTAATCTGCTGCTTTTTGTCGTTAATCAGCGCACGTACCCGTCCATAGGAGGCACCACAGACAATATTGTCTCCAACATGTAAGGTACCATTTTGCACAATAACCGTAGCTACAGGGCCGCGACCTTTTTCTAACGAACTCTCTACAACCACAGATTTTGCTAGTACGTCGGGATTGGCACGTAATTCCAGAATTTCTGCTTGAACCAAAATATTTTCAAGCAGATCATCGATGCCCTCGCCCCTTTTAGCCGAAAGTGGTATAAACTCCGTATCTCCGCCCCAGTCAACCGGCGTCATACCATGTTCTGCCATCTGACCTTTAACTACGTCAGGATTTGCACCTTCTTTATCCATTTTGTTTAAGGCAATAATGACCGGTGCTCCCGACTCTTTTGCCAACTTAATCACTTCAAGTGTTTGTGGTTTTACACCGTCATCAGCAGCGACAACAATAATAATAATATCGGTTACTTGAGCACCACGCTCACGCATATGACTAAAAGCCGCATGACCCGGCGTATCTATAAACGTAATTTTTTTTCCGTTATGGTCAATGGTATACGCTCCAATATGCTGGGTAATCCCACCGGCTTCAGCATCGGCAATTCTGGCATGGCGAATGGCGTCAAGCAGCGTCGTTTTACCATGATCGACATGTCCCATTATAGTGATA
>JALUJE010000296.1 GCA_027057185.1 Helicobacteraceae bacterium
TGCCCGCCGAAGGTGAGAGCCGAGCCATTATTCGAGAACGTGATGCAAACGGTAATGTAACCGAACGCTTTATGAATGAATCTGAAATGCAAGCACTCGCCAAACAAGAGTATGAAAAAATGCAACAAGGAACTTCTGAACTGAATGCCGCCCCTTCAGGCGGTGATGCGGGGATGGGACTCGCCGGAACTATTTTGGCCGTCGCAGCCGGATCACTTCTGGGTAATATGATCGGTAATGCACTCATGAATAACAAAAATTTTAAACAGCACTCCAATCGTGTCAACAAATCAGCCTACAGTCGCTCTGCAGCCGGGGGAAAGTCCACAGCTAAACGTAGTGGCAAAAAAAGTTTTTTCGGGGGGTCGAGATCTGGAGCATCCAAATCAAGAGGAGGCTTTTTTGGCGGTTAAACTCAAGGAGGTGGAGCCTCTAAATGATGCCTCACTCGATGAACTCGGTTTTACCTGGCATACCGACAGTGACGGTAGTCACTATGTTGCCGACACACTGGTTTGTGTCAACGATGCTCAAGCCCAAGCTTACTATGACGCCGCCAATGACATTTACGATATGTATGTTGAAGCAGCGGAATATGTCATAAATCATGATCTTTTTTTTGAGTTAGGCATTCCCTTTAACCTTATTGAAAGTATCAAAAAGAGTTGGGAAAATGATGTCCACTGGCATATCTACGGACGTTTTGATTTTGCCGGCGGCATTGACGGAACCCCTATTAAGCTGATTGAGTTTAACGCAGACACACCCACCGGGCTTTATGAAAGTGCCGTACTACAATGGGCACTGCTAAAACATAACGGTATGGATGAAGCACGTCAGTTTAACACCATTTACGAGGCCATTCAACAAAACTTCAAGCGTCTGATTACACTTTTTGATGATACCGAACTCTTTACAGAACGTTACGACGGCTGGAAAATTCTTTTCTCTTCAGTAGAGGGCAACGATGAAGAAGAGATCACGACCAAATTGCTACGCCAAATCGCAACCGATGCCGGGTTTAATACCGCATTTGAATTTCTGCAACACGTTCATTTTAACGATGAGGGAATTTTTGATGCAGATGAACACTCCTACGAATATTGGTTCAAGCTGTATCCGTGGGAAGATATCGGAACCGATGAGCCGGAACTTGCCGTAATGTTGACGACTATTATGAATAACCAAAAAGCCATTATTTTAAATCCTGCCTATACCTTACTCTTTCAATCCAAAGGTATGATGGTCATACTCAAGCAGCTCTTTCCCGATTCTCCCTATCTGCTTACAACATCATTTGAGCCGCTTGAGAAGGTCAAGCAGGTCGAAAAGCGGGTCTTTGGACGTGAGGGAGCCAATACCAAAATTATTGAGTCTGACGGCAGTGTCAGCTATGCTTCTGAGGGACCCTACGAGAACTATAAAGCAGTCTATCAGGAGTATGTTGATTTTGCCAAAGACACAGAAGGCAACCATTACCAAGCCGGAGTCTTTTTTGCATATGAAGCTTGTGGGCTGGGCTTTCGCCGCGGTGGTAAAGTTCTGGACAATATGAGTAAATTTGTCGGTCATGTACTGACGTAACGTCTAAGGAGACACCATGAAATATTTTTTACCACTTACACTACTGATGCTACTATTCCTAAGCGGCTGTGAACCGATTGAAGAAGAGAGTGATACGACAGTCGATACCGATTACAAGCCCGCTGCGGTCAATACATGTAATTTAAGTGAAGAGACGACTCTCGGCTGCTTTGGCCCGGGCTTAGAATTCGGAAGCAATGAAAAACTGGATGAGGGCTATTGGAGTCTGTATGCCAAACGGGACAATAATCTGGTTTATTACAACACCTATCTCTTCAGTTACAAATTTTCCGGAAATGGCTTTGCACAATCACTCAATAAAAAACAAGAATATTATGTTTTGGCCTGGGGAGTTAATCGTGACGGTAGCAAAATTACCGTTGAACATGAAGGTACCTTGACCTATGTGGGAATTTTTGGCAGCGATACATCTTGTTATAAAATCAAACACAGTGCTTTTGGCAACGAAGAACTAAAACTGTGTCACGATGAGAGCCTTAAAGGCAACAAAAATGACTTGGGACTCTATTCTGATAGCATCACATTTGGCAATTACACCTATGGAAACTATCGTGTTGCAGGCACATGGGAAGTCAGCGAATACGGTGTTAAAAATGCACCAAAAACTACCCATATACTTGATGCCAATGGCACCGTACAGGGTGCCGGTCACTGGGGAGTCAGTGAAGATGGAAAAATTTTACATGTAGATGATGCCGCCTATCTGGTCAATGAATATCTTGACAATAACTGTCTTGTCTGCTTCAACACCAATGGCAATCTCATGACACCGTTACAGCTTTGTAAAGTGGCGCCTTAAACCGGCACACTTGACACAACACATAAAAAAGTTGTAAAATACTTTTTATAAATTCATTCTTTCAGATGAGTCTACAACAATTTCTGCAATGCATACTTTCATATATTAAGGTAATCACAACATGAGTGAACCCAGACGCAATCATAAAAATTCTAAGTCCCGTACCCATGTTCCCGTGGAGGGGTTAACTATTGAAGAGCTTCGTACTAAAACCCTCGAGGTTCTCATAAACCTTGCCCTGGAACTGAAAATTGAACATCCTCAGGAACTAAAACGTCAGGATCTCATTTTTGAAATCCTGAAATCTCAAGTCGCCAAAGGCGGTTTTATTCTTTTTACCGGCATTTTGGAAGTTATGCCCGATGGTTACGGTTTTTTGCGCTCCATTGACAAAAGTTTTAGTGACTCACTTAACGATGCCTATGTATCCGGAACCCAAATTAAACGCTTTGCTCTTCGTAACGGTGATATTGTCACCGGTCAAGTCCGTCCTCCCAAAGAACAGGAACGCTATTATGCATTGCTCAAAATTGAAGCTATTAACTACATGCCGCCAGAAGAGAGTAAAAAACGTCCACTCTTTGAGAACCTCACTCCCCTTTATGCACTCGAACAGCTCAAACTCGAATACGGGGAGAACAGACTGACCGGGCGCATGATGGATCTATTTTCACCTATTGGAAAGGGACAGCGCGGTCTGATTGTCGCTCCGCCACGTTCCGGGAAGACCGAACTGCTCAAAGAGATTGCCCACGGTATTGCCGCCAATCATCCTGATTCTGATTTGATGGTACTGCTCGTTGATGAACGTCCCGAAGAAGTAACCGATATGGAACGTTCCGTCAAAGGCGAAGTCTACAGCTCTACATTTGATATGCCCGCAAAAAACCATGTCAAAGTGGCTGAAATGGTCATTGAACGCGCCAAGCGTCATGTAGAATTGGGAAAAGATGTCATTATTTTACTTGACTCCATTACCCGTTTGGCACGTGCTTACAACACGGTTACGCCATCAAGTGGAAAAGTGCTCAGCGGTGGTGTCGATGCCAATGCCCTGCATAAACCCAAACGTTTTTTTGGTGCGGCACGCAATATTGAAGAAGGGGGCAGTCTGACTATTATTGCAACAGCACTGGTCGAGACGGGAAGCCGCATGGATGAAGTCATCTTTGAAGAGTTTAAAGGTACCGGTAACTCCGAAGTCGTTTTAAGTCGTAAGATTGCTGAGCGTCGTATCTACCCTGCTATTGATATTTTAAAATCCGGTACCCGGAAAGAGGAATTTCTTGTCAGTCCGGAGATTTTACAGAAAGTTTTTATTTTACGCTCCATGCTACACAAACAAGACGACGAAGTTGAAGCGCTGAAGTTCCTCTACAATACCATGAAAAAGACAAAAACCAATACGGAATTTTTAGAAAGCATGAACGCCCAATAAAATGAAAATCGGTGTTTTTGACAGTGGTGTAGGCGGTCTTAGCGTTGTCCAGTCACTTGTAGAGCATCAACTGTTTGAAGAGATTATCTACTTTGGAGATACTGCCCGAGTGCCCTACGGTGTCAAAGATAAAAATACCATTATACGCTATGCGTTGGAGGCAGTTGAATTTTTTAAAAATTTTGACATTGATCTACTCATTACTGCCTGTAATACTGTCAGTGCCTACGCTCTTGATGAGATGCGAGAATACTCACAGTTCGACATTGTCGGTGTCGTTCAACCCGGAATCATCGCAACAGAAAATGCACTCCGCTCTTTTGAGTCGGAAATTCTCATTATCGGTACCCAGGCAACCATTGCTTCACAGGCCTATGAAAAGCCGTTACAAGCCTATGGATTTACCAATATCACCTCTAAAGCTACCGGACTGTTTGTTCCAATGGTAGAAGAAAACATTTATGATGGTCCCCTGCTTCACGCCGCTATGGATCACTATTTTCATGATCTCAAGACCCCCGATGCCATTATTTTAGGCTGTACCCATTTTCCTTTGATTGCCAATGCCATCACGCGGTACTTTAAGCATCATGCTACCATGATTCACTCTGGTGAAGCCATAGTGCAATACCTACAGCAGCACTATGATATTGATCAGCAGTTCAATACCACCGAGTTGAAATTTTTTGCCTCTGAAAACCCGGAAGGACTTAAAAAAGTTGCAAGAAAATGGCTTGCTTTATAGTGCAATATGCTACAATTTTGTATTTATCCTGAGGCGCAACCATCATGAATACACCATCTGAAGTATTAGCAAGAAAATACCGTCCCAACAACTTTCAAGAGCTCATTGGACAAGAGAGTATTACGCAGACACTCTCGCTAGCTCTAGATACCAATCGTCTCTCTCATGCCTACCTGCTCTCAGGACTTCGCGGTTCAGGAAAAACCTCTACCGCACGTATCTTTGCCAAAGCGCTCATCTGTGACAAAGGTCCTACATCAAACCCCTGTGGAGTCTGTACGCACTGTATCATGGCAGATGAAAACCGTCATATTGACATTATTGAGATGGATGCGGCATCCAGTCGAAAAATAGATGATATTCGTGACCTCATCGAAAATACCAAATATAAACCTTCTGCTGCGCGATTTAAAATCTTTATTATTGATGAAGTACACATGCTCACCAAAGAGGCATTTAATGCCCTGTTAAAAACCTTGGAAGAACCGCCCTCTGATGTCAAGTTTATTTTGGCTACTACCGACCCGCTAAAACTGCCTGCTACAATCTTAAGCCGAACACAACATTTTCGTTTTAAAAAAATATCTCACCAAAATATTGTTCAACATCTTGCCCACATTCTTCGCTTAGAACAGATTGAATACGAACACGAAGCACTGGAAATTTTAGCACGAAGTGGCTCAGGAAGTTTACGTGATACATTAACCCTGCTCGACCAAGCTATAATTTACTCTAAAAACTATGTCGATATCAGAACGGTTACAACCATGCTCGGTCTGGTAGATCCGGAGTTTATTCACTCCATCTTTCATGCCATTTTTGCTCAAGACCATCCAAAAATCATAGAATACTTAAAAAAACTTGAAGATTATGAAGCAGAAATGGTAGTAGATGAACTGATCGCTTTTTTAAAAGAACGCCTCTATGAAAGAGACCCGAACTACTCAACACTGATTCTTGACCGCTGGTTCCGAATCTTAAGTGATTCCAAATCTCTCTTTGCCATCAATGCCGAAAGTACTTTTGTATTGAGCCTGCTCTTCTTTAAAATGATGGAAGCCTTACGTATTAAAGAGATTGATCAGATGATTGAATCACTTGAGTCTGAAATCAAACGACCTGCTGCCATTTCCATCACGCACCATGACTCCTTGAAAGCACAACAAACCGAGCCAGACAGCAACGTCTCCTCTACCAAAGAGCAGATCGCCGATACATCCGATGATGCCCTCCAGAAATTTCATACTTTGTGCCATCTAATTACAGATCGCAGTACCGACTTGGGAGAGTGCTTTCAAGAGCAAATACACTTTGTCTCTTTTGAACACAACCTCCTAACCTGGGAAAGCTGTGCCACTGAAACATGTAAAGCACAATTGCGTCACGGGTATAGCGTCATTAAGCATTTGGTACAAGAAGTATTTGGATTTGATACGAAAATACAGTCCATACCCTGTTCCAGGCCCAAAAAACAGGAGAATGAAGATTCTATAGAACAGAACCACTGCGAATCGCCGGAGCCACTCTCCATGATTGAGGCCAATGATCTTGGCAATGCCAGCTGCGTCAGTAACGATCATCATGAAGCTGCCACTGTGGCTATGAATACTCCCGATCTTCTCGAAGAGCCTATGGTAAAAAAGGCAACAGAACTATTTGAAGCAACTAAAATTACGATTCAGTCAAAAGTTTAAATATTTATTC
>JALUJE010000297.1 GCA_027057185.1 Helicobacteraceae bacterium
ACAATAAAGAGATTGTTGATGAAGATCTCAAACTCGAACACATCTATGAATCTTTTCTTAAAGCAATGAAACATTAACATGCTCGCCAAAACACTTTTCTTCTTAGCACTCATTGTTATATCGGTTTTAGCATTTCTACCCAATTACAATAGTCTTCCTGATGTCATCTCACTGAGTGACTCCGTCAATCATACTGCCGCCTTTTTTGTTCTGACACTACTGTGTCGATTTGCCTTTCCTACCCTAGCATCCTATTACCATCTGTTTTTCATGTTCCTCTATGGCGTTTTTATTGAAGTCGTACAACATTTCCTTCCGACCCGCTTCGGCGATCCTATGGATATTCTTGTTGATATGCTTGGAATTGCCCTCGCCTATGTTATAATTTTGAAAAAATTTTAATGAGGTAATCATGCTTACAAATCGTGTCAACACTCTCTCAGAGTCCATAACCATGGCTATTACGACATTAGCACAAGAGCTCAAGGCAGAGGGAAAGGACATTCTTAGTTTTTCTGCCGGTGAGCCTGATTTTGACACGCCACAAATCATTAAAGATGCGGGTATCCAGGCTATAAATGAAGGCTTTACCAAGTATACAGCTGTTGACGGTATCGTCGAGGTACGTCAGGCGATTGCCGATAAGCTCAAACGTGATAATAATCTCAGTTATGCACTCAACCAAATTATTACCAATAACGGTGCCAAACACTCCCTTTTCAATCTTTTCTCAGTAGCCATTGACCAGGGTGATGAGGTTATCATTCCCGCACCGTATTGGGTGACCTACCCCGAACTGGTAAAGTACTGTGGCGGTAGTGTCATCGAGATTCCCACCAATGATACCACCGGCTTTAAAATTACCCCTCAGCAATTGCGCGATGCTATAACTCCACGAACTAAAATGCTAGTTCTGACCACACCATCAAATCCAACCGGTGCCGTCTATACTAAAGAAGAGCTTTTAGCTCTGGGTGCGGTACTCAAAGGTACCGATATTATGATTGCCAGTGATGAGATGTATGAAAAACTGATCTATCAGGGAGATTTTACTTCGGTCGCTTCGGTAAATGAGGACATGTTTCAACGCACCATTACTATTAATGGTCTAAGTAAATCCGTTGCCATGACAGGATGGCGTTTTGGTTATATGGCATCGGCAAATACCGCTCTCATTAAAGCAACCAAAAAATTGCAAAGTCAAAGCACCTCAAACATCTGTAGTATTACTCAAAAAGCCGCCATCGCCGGACTTGATGGAAGTGCCGATACCGATATTGCCATGATGAAAGCAGCATTTATGTCACGTCGCAATGCAGCTGCAGAACTCTTTAATGCCATTGAAGGGCTTTCTGTAGTACTACCTGATGGTGCCTTTTACCTATTTGTAAACATTAAAGCTATTACCCATGACTCTATGGAATTTTCTAAAGCACTATTGGCTCAGGAGAATGTTGCCGTTGTACCGGGAATTGCTTTTGGGAGTGAAGGATATTTTCGTTTTAGTTTCGCTACGGACGTTAACAGTATTCAAGAGGGTGTCAAACGTATTGAGCGTTTTATTCGCAGTAGAGCATGATGCCCTACTTGATCGCCTGAAGAGCGGCGATCACTTCATTAAGATTTTGTAGAGGAATATGCACCTTCCACTCCGGATTGTTCGCATCTCCGGCCAGTGAAATGCCAATACTCGCCACCGTATTGCTGTCACCTCCATAAGGCTCTTCAATTTTAGCTACCGAAATCACACCGTTTTTGGTTCCTGTCAAAGGAATGACTTTCAGATCACTTACTGTTTCACTCATCATAGTTCCTTATTTTTTTAACAGTCTACCCAATTTCCCTTGAAGTTTCAACCACTGCCTATGGTCCATAAAAGGGAATCCGGCAAAAGTCTGACCGCTTTGTTCAATACTTTTGGTGACACCGGTACGTGCGGCAAGTGTTGTGAATGGAGCAATTTTAAGATGTCCTGCCGTAGCACTCTGCCCACCCATCACAACATTGCGTCCCAGCTCTGTCGAACCGGAAAGTCCTACCTGCGCTGCTAATAGGCTGTATTCACCAATAACGCAGTTGTGTCCTACCTGAATAAGGTTATCAAGCTTGGCACCGTGCTTGATACAGGTACTGCCAAAGACAGCACGGTCAATCGTACAGTTGCTACCAATTTCTACATCATCTTCAATCACCACATTACCATTTTGATAAATTTTCACATGTTCTCCCGTACTCGTATGTGCAAAACCAAAGCCATCACATCCAATAGTCGTATTGGCATGAATAATACAAGCTCTGCCAATACTGCAGTCTCGGTACACCACAACATTGGGATGAAGGATTGTAGTATCACCAATGGTGACATCGGTACCAATATAACAACCCGGCATAATAATACAATGATTACCAATACGAGCCCCATTGGCAATAAAAACATTGTCTCCGACAACACTGTTTTGACCTATTTCAGCAACACTACCATCACTTTCAAGGGGCAATTTAGCAAAGTATTTTGATGCTTTTGCCATATATAGATACGGATTCGAGGCAACTAATAATATTTTACATCCCGAGGGTACGGCATCAACAAACGCTTCAGTCACAATAACGGCCCCCGCTTGTGTCTCTTTCAGCGTCTCAAGGTGTTTTTTGTCTACAATAAAACTCAGCTCGCTATATTGTGCTTCTTTTAATGTGTTCATTGCCGTAATCGGTATCGACACCCCATCATACTCAATACCGATATTTTGAGCTAAAACATCTAGTGCTATCATCGTTCTAGTGCTACCGATCCACTTCGTACAATCTCTTTGGGATGATATCGTTTAACAAGGTTGAGAAAATTACTGACCCGCTTGGGTTCATCGGCAACCATCACAATAATCGTCTCTTCACCTACATTGACAATTTTGCCGTTGTATGCAGCGGCAAGCATACCAATATCGCTAATATTTTCACTGACCGGAAACTTAACCAGTGCCATCTCTTTTTCGACCAAATCAGCATGTTCATATACTTTTAATATTGGAATAAGCTTATGCAACTGTTTGACAATCTGTTCACTCACACGTATGGAACCTGATGTCACAATCGTTAAGCGTGAATATTTCGAATCAGGTACCGGTGCAACTGTCAACGACTCAATATTATATCCACGACCGGAAAAAAGATCGGTAACACGGGAGAGCACACTGGCTTCATTGATTACAATTACTGAAATTACACGTCTTGCATCTGCCATTACTTCTCCTTACTTGCTAGCATCATATTGAAGAGTGATCCGCCTGATGGCACCATCGGCATGACATTTTCCAAACGGGCAACGGAGACGTTGATTAAAGCGACAACATTTTTCTCAACGGCATCTTTCAGTGCAGCATCGAACTCGGCTTTCGTCGTTACCTCATACCCCACACCGCCAAAGCTCTCCACTAACATAGTAAAATTTGGCTGACCGGTAGAGAGGTCAGTAGACGAGTGTCGTTTATCATAAAAAAGTGTTTGCCACTGACGCACCATTCCCAGATATTGATTATTCAAAATGACATTAATAACTGGCAGATTACTCTCTACAGCGGTCATCAGCTCCTGAATATTCATTAAAATCGAACCGTCACCGGTAATATTAATACTAATACGATCCTTATCGGCACGCTTCACGCCCATGGCAGCTGGAAAACCAAAGCCCATAGTACCTAAACCACCTGAGCTAATAAATTGACGGGCTCGCGTAAACGGGTAAAACTGGGCTGCCCACATCTGATGCTGGCCTACATCCGTAGAGATATTGGCGTGATCACCCAGAAGTTCACCGATACGTTCAATAACCCACTGTGGCTTAATGATTCCCTCTTCTTCCTGATAGCTTAGCGGATGCAGCTTTTCAAAATTGGCAATCGTCTCCAGCCACGGTACATAGCGTGACCGATCAACACGATCGGCAATACTATCCATCATAGCCAAAACCACCCCTTTCACATCACCAACAATGGGGTAATGAGCATTGACCAGTTTAGAGATACTTGCCGGATCAATATCGACATGAATGATATTGGCATTTTTGGCGAATTCGGAGAGTTTACCCGTAACCCGGTCATCAAAACGTGCGCCTAATGCAATGACTAGATCGGTCTCGCTCATTGCCATATTGGCAGCATAAGAACCGTGCATACCCAACATGGAGATCAGCAGCTCATCATCATAACGCAAGGTTCCTCGTGCCATAAAGGTCTCAACCGCAGGAATACCCGTCATACTGACAAAACGACGTATCTCTTCAGAAGCATTGGAGTTAATAATACCGCCTCCAAGGTAAAAGAGCGGACGTTTGGCATTGACAATGGCATCAACTGCCTTTTTAATTTGACGAGAATTTCCCTTAATCGTCGGTTTATACGTCTCTAATGCAATCGGATTCGAGTAGTCAAATTCAGCCATTTGAGCCGTAACATCTTTAGGAATATCTACATGTACCGGACCCGGACGACCTGATGATGCAATATAAAAGGCCTCTTTTAAGATGCGTGGCAGCTCCTTGGCATCAGTCACGAGATAGTTATGTTTGGTACATGAACGACTAATGCCAACCGCATCAATTTCTTGAAATGCATCGGTACCAATCAGACTCATAGGCACCTGCCCACTAATGACAACTAAGGGAATCGAGTCCATGTAGGCATCGGCAAGTCCGGTTACGGCATTGGTAAATCCCGGCCCGGAGGTGATCATGGCAACCCCCACTTTACCGCTTGCTTTGGCATATCCTTCTGCCGCATGAACAGCGGCTTGTTCATGACGCGTTAAAATATGATCAAAGCCGTCTTGTTTATAAATTTCATCATAAACATTCATTATGGCACCGCCGGGGTAACCAAATACGGTATCAACACCCTCGGCAATCAATGCCTCAATTACCATCTGTGCTCCGCTCATCTGCATGGCACTCTCCTTCAACATAAATACATGTATATTAAAAATGCGACCATTATATAAAAATGTAACTATATTTTACGTTAAACACTCTACCTGAAGCACTACTAAAGTTTTGATTTATGTCGTCGTTTCTTTCGTTTCGGGTAAGCGCTTCAGCCATGCCTCTTTCCAGAAAAGGAAACAAGCTCTGTCACACACTTCACCAAAACTGCGTTCACCGCCACAATAAGCATTTTCAAGTAGTACCGTATTGCTGATCTTTTGGATTTTATTGTTGGTTTCGTTTAAAAACGTATCGACCCTTTTAAAGATAACGACCTCTTGACCACAATAGGGCCACATCTCTTTGGTAAAGGCACATCCTTGTAGTTTTCCCTCATCATCAAGCGTTTCACGAATTGCTTCGGCAGATTTTACCATCACTCGTTCACCTACCTGCAACCCCAAAGTACTAACTTCTTTTGGCAGACGAACCGAGGGCGATGCCTCTTGCTCTTTCTCCTTCATGAAACGGCGTACATTACTGTAGCTCTCTTTGGCTTTACGAATGAAATCTTTGATTTCCAACCAGATCATTGCGGCCGTAGTTTTTACCGGTAGTTCCATTTTTTGTTCATCAACCTGACATACAATTTCATCGTCTTTTTTCATGGGAACACTCCTTGATGGCAATAACTGTCGCCATAGTTATTTTCGTTGATTGTACAGTGTTTGTTATTATTTTTCAATTAACTCAAAAAAAAACACTCTTTCATGTTACATGTATTTTACACACTGGCAATATTCATGACAACATACGCACGACTCCATTGAGAAAGCGAACCCTTCGGAAGTGCTTCAAGGTCCAGTGAGGAGAGTATTTGTTGACGCCACGACAGGTGAAATGATTCAATCATATCATCCAGACCAAAGATATTGACGTAATTTCGAATGCCCTCTTCTATGGTATCTACTGGAGCTGACGCTTTCACAAGCAGTTCAAGCTGTTTAATATAACATTGCGCAAAGAGTGTTGCAATCGCTTCTTTTTTGGCTTCAATTGTCATATACTCTTCGAGTACGGTCTGCATGCCCAAGGCATCACCTTTAGAAGCATATTTCAGTGCGCTATCGACCTGTTTGCTCCACACGTTTTCAAGGGCCATGCCCTCCGCCGTATCATAAAGCAACGGAAAACTGCTCATATAGACAAAAGCATTGGCAAGGTTATGGCTCTCAATGGCATCATAAAACAGTCGGTATGCTTTAATAGACTCGATCATCTCTTTGGCTTCTTTGGTGTAATCGGGAAAATCGCAGAGTATTTCACACAATT
>JALUJE010000298.1 GCA_027057185.1 Helicobacteraceae bacterium
GGGCGAAAGGTTCCATGAAGCTGCATCACTGTCAATGAAAACGGGGTTGGCACCCTGATACAAAATGGCATTGACTGAACCGATGAAGGTAAATGTTGATGCAAGGACATCATCACCTTTTCCGATACCGAGTATCCTCAGTGCCAGATGCAGTGCCGCCGTCCCCGAAGAGACAGCCAGTGCATTGGAAGCACCGGTATACGCCTTGATGCTCTCCTCAAACCTGTTGACATACTCGCCAAGCGGTGCGATGTAGTTGCTCTCAAATACCTTCTCAATGTACTTCAGCTCATTGCCGCTCATGTGTGGAGCGGACAAAAAGAGTCGTTTTTTCACTTCAGTTCCTTTACTGCTTTACAGGGGTTCCCATAACACAATGTATTGTTTTTGATGGAGTGGATGACAACCGAGCCGGCACCGACAATACAGTTGCTTCCTATTTTCAGGCATTGGATGACAGAACTCCCTATACCGATATGGGTCAATTCGCCCACCTGTACATCCCCGCCCAACGCGACATTAGGGGAAATATGTACAAAATCTTCGATGATATTTTCATGCTCTATGACGCAGGAGGTGTTGAGTATCACCCCTTTACCTATGACACTGTTTGCATTGATGACGACGTGAGGCATGACAACCGTGCCTTTGCCTATGGTGACACTTGGAGAGACTGTTGCGTTTTTATGTACCAGGGTAGCAATCTCGAAGCCGGCAGCGTTTACCTTCTCAAAAAGTTTTTTTCGAACGGCATTGACCCCTACACCGAGTGCGATGGGAATGTCAGTACAGTTTTTTATCTCTTCAAAAGAGGGGTACTGATTCTCTCCGTCATCTATAAACAGGATCTCATCATAGCCGCAGCTTTTAGCAATGTCTGCTACGACTAGTCCATGTCCGCTTGCGCCGTAAATGTATATTGTCTTCAATAGCGTCTTCCTACCATTTGGAATAATCCTCATCATCTTTTACAAAACTTTGTGAGTGAAAGCCTGTTTTTTCTATATGATCACATGAATATACCTGCCTCAAAGTTTTATATTGTTCATATGGGATAATAACTATCTGCTCGTTATTATTTCCCTGAATAAAAATTCCCTTATTTTCCAAATATACACTATCTAAAATGGTATCTAGATTATTCTGTGCTTCTGGAAGACTTACGACTTGCATACCCATCCTTATTTGAACAACTGTGAATGTGAACCGATTCTGGTTAATCGTAATATATCATCTTCTATGACATATATGACTAATAAATCTCCACCAATATGCAACTCTCTAAATCCGCTATATTCTCCACTTAAGCTATGGTCTCGTGATTCAGAAGGGAGATCTTCATCATTTAAAATACAGGCAATATACTTTAAATATTTGGCATATTGTGTATCTGACATTTTGACCTTCATGTATTCTTTTTTAAAGGTCTTGGTTCGAAACAGCTGCATTTTCTCTCTTCAAATCATCCAAACTAATAAACTCTCCATCCAGTTCCAACGCCTCCCTCATAGCTTTTTTAGTGGTTTCATTGGGTATTTTGGCTTCAAAAGGCAGGCCTCTTTCAAGTACGATCATACGGTTGAACATATTGACTGCCTGGGCATAGCTCATACCGATGTACTCCAGTATTTCCCGTGCTTCTTTGTAGTCACTCTCTTCCAGTCGGATGGTTGTCTGTGTTTTGGACATGACAGCTCCTTTTTTATTGATTATATCCCAAAAGGGATGCAGTGTCAAGAATGTTCGCTGCCCTGAAACTTTTCCACGGTTACAGACG
>JALUJE010000299.1 GCA_027057185.1 Helicobacteraceae bacterium
CCATGGGGGCATATCAGACCAACTGCTATATTGTGAGTGTCGGTGGTAAAGATATCATCATCGATCCGGGAGTCGATGCCACATCGTGGGTCATGAATCATGTAAGCAATCCAATAGCCATTTTAAATACCCACGGACATTTTGACCATGTCTGGAGCAATCAGGAACTTAAAGAAGCCCTAAACATTCCGCTCTATACACCAAAAGATGATCTCTTTTTACTTCAGAACAGTACATTTATGCCTGACCTTCCCCACTCTTTTCCCGATGTTGAGGTTGAAGGTGACGCCAAAATAGATATTGAGGGCATTCTAGTAATGTTTCGTCATTTTCCGGGGCACAGTCCGGGATGTTCAACCATTGAAATCGGTGACGTTATGTTTAGTGGCGATTTTATTTTTGACAACTCTATCGGTAGAGTAGATTTTCCTTACTCTGACGTCGCCGCCATGAAAAAGAGCCTGGAGCGTTTCACAACGATACCGTACGATAAAACCGTCTACCCCGGACATGGAGGAACGACTACCATTGCCAAAGAGCAGCGCAATGTGCCTTATTGGCTGCAGGCTATTTAATCATCGAGTTCTTCCGAATTTTGCAGTAATGAGAGATTGAGAACATGGTGCTCGGTAATGACGGTTTTAAATTCTCCTTCAAATACTTTAATTTCCGAACTATAACCTTTTACATGTACATTACGTTTGCGTCCTTCTTTATGACGTACCTGTGCTTCAAACACTACCTTGTCACCGACACGAACCGGTGCTAGAAACTGACAGTTGCTCGCAGCAAGAACAACATTTTTGTCGTTAACGGCTGCCATAGCGGCAAAATCAGCGGCACTGAAAATAAAACCGCCGTGTACCAGACCGGCTTCATCAGCCCGCATCTCCTCTGTAGTATCGAGAAGAACCCTGGCATATCCTTGTTGCAGTAATTCAATATCGCCACTGAGTGCCTGATTGATTTTCACGTGCGTCTGAAGATAGACCTCTTCTTGAGTATTGGGTACTTCCATATTATGCTTTTGATTTTGTTCATCGGACACATTTATTCCTTGCTTAGTTTGACATATACGCGCTTGGGTGCGGGATAGCCTTCAATTGTTTTGGTAATATCGTCAGGATCAAGAAAGTTTTCAAGACTCTCTCCTTCAATCCATTCGGTTTTGCGTTGCTCCTCACTCTGTGTGGCACAGACAGACAGTACATCAAATTGTGTAAAACCGGCACGCTGACACCAGTTTTTCAGTGCTTTAACCGTAGGAACAAAGTAGACATTGGGTATTTTGGAATAACTTCTTGATGGCGTCAGGCAAATCTCATCATCACCGTCAATCATAAACGTATCTAAAATCACCTCGCCCCGGGTATCCAAACCTTTATAGAGCGCTTTGAGCATGGCGATAGGATCACTTCTATGATATAGTACTCCAAGACAAAAAATCACATCAAATTTCTCTTCATAAAAGGGAAGATGTTCTACCCCCAATAGCTCATAGACAATAGGAGTCTTGGCAAAATGATTGATCAGTTCAAATTGCAATTTATACAAAGGGGAAGGATCAAAACCGACAAGAGATTCTGGCTGGTCTTCGAGCATACGCAACATATAATATCCGTTATTACAGCCAATATCGGCAACCCGCTTTCCCTGTAACTGAAAATGGGGACGGAGCAGATTATATTTTATCTGACTTTGCCATTCAGTATCAATAAAAAGTGAAAACAGATCAAAAGGTCCCTTGCGCCATGGCATCATCATTTTAGCTAGG
>JALUJE010000300.1 GCA_027057185.1 Helicobacteraceae bacterium
ATCGGGGTGCGGGAGAGATTCTGCTGACATCTATGGATGCCGATGGTACTAAGGCAGGATTTGATCTTGCCATTACGAAACCATTGAGTCAGATGCTCAAGATTCCCGTTATTGCTAGTGGCGGTGCGGGCACAATGGCACACATTAAAGAGGTATTTGAAGCGGGTGCCGATGCGGCACTGGCGGCGTCGATCTTTCACTATAAAGAGATTGATATTATGGAGTTAAAACACTATCTGCATGCGCATAAGATACCGGTACGATTATGATTGTCTGTGCCGGAAACAACGAAACCTTCTCTTTTGCTACGCCGATGGGAATCGGAATGATTGAAACCAGCATCAAT
This sequence comes from Helicobacteraceae bacterium, assembly GCA_027057185.1. GTDB lineage: Bacteria > Campylobacterota > Campylobacteria > Campylobacterales > Sulfurimonadaceae > QNZR01. Next base: position 347 of record JALUJE010000300.1, read on the forward strand.
CTGACGCGTTTGTGCCTTTTTGATACACCCGAGTTCTTGCTTTTTGTCGGTAGTGCCGGCAGCTACGGTAAACATCAGATACTAGATATTGTCGAGTCCAAAACGGCATCCAATATTGAGTTGGCATTTTTACAGAAAAAAGCCTATACGCCGCTAGATAACGTCGTCTCGACACAAACATCCAAGGGCAAGGACGTTATTGTTAATTCCTCGAACTATATCTCCACTGATGCGGTATTGGCGCAGAACTTTTTGCCGCTGGGGGTAGAGCTGGAAAATATGGAGTTTTTTGCCGTATTGAAAGTTGCTCAAGCGTTCAATATTCCTGCAGGTGGTGTTTTTTGCGTTACCAATTTTTGTAATGACAATGCTCATGAGGATTTTCTCAGGTATCATGAACAGGCAAAAGCAAAACTAAATTTACATGTAAATCAGCGTATTAAAGAACTGACCTCGTGAAACCGACAATCTTAGATATGACCAAAATAGAGTTGTCGCAGCGTATTACGCCGCCATTTCGTGCCAAGCAAATTTTTCAATGGATATATGCCCAATATGTTGATGATTTTCACGTCATGAAAAATATTCCGCAATCTCTGCGGGATACCCTGAGTGCCGAATATGACATCATGCCGTTGCATATTCTCAATAAAGAGGTTTCTCGTGATGGTACTATCAAGTATCTGTTTGCCCTGCGTGATGGTAAAACGGTAGAGAGTGTCTTGTTGCGCATGAAAGCTGCAGAATATGACAGTGGCGGTACATTGCTGCATCATGCCAAATATACCGTTTGCGTCTCTACGCAGGTCGGCTGTAAGGTCGGCTGCTCCTTTTGTTTAACGGCAAAAGGAGGATTTACCCGGGATCTCAGTGCCGGTGAGATTGTCGCCCAGGTACTTGCGCTGAAAAAAGACAATAATATTGCCGCGGAACGACGATTGAATATTGTCTATATGGGTATGGGAGAACCCTTGGATAATCTGGACAATCTTGCCAAGGCGATCAAGATTTTTTCCGATGATGATGGTCTGTGTATTGCCCCAAAACGCCAAACTGTTTCCACGAGCGGATTGAGTAGCAGAATTGATCAGCTCGGCGCTATGAATCTGGGCGTGCATATTGCCATCTCGCTTCATGCTGTTGATGATGCATTGCGCAGTGAACTGATTCCCATGAATAAAGCACACAATATCGCCTCAATCATCGAGGCAGTTAAGCGCTTTCCTATTGATACCCGAAAACGAGTGATGTTCGAGTATCTAATGATTAAAGGAAAAAATGATGACCGAACTTCAGCAAAAAAATTGGTGGCATTGCTACACGGGATTAAGGCCAAAGTGAATCTTATCTATTTTAACCCTTATGAGGGTAGCCCGTATGAACGCCCTGGTAAAGCAAGTATGATAGCGTTTCAGGAATACCTTATTTCGCATGGACTGCTCTGTACTATTCGGGATTCTAAGGGTATCGATATCAGTGCGGCATGTGGACAATTAAAAGAAAAAGCAAATCAGGAGAGAGTATAGATGAGTATGCTAGAGTATGTACAGATTATTTTCTTGTTAGTGGTCGTAGCCGTAGGTGTTATTGGCTTTATTCGGGCGCTTAAGAGTGACGATGATTAGGGTTTGTAACGAAAAAAGAGTAAAATAGCAGTGAAATACCATGATAAAGGAGTGAAATATGCCAGATAGTAAATGTAAAAAAACAGACTCAGATCGCATTATGCGTATTTTTGAATTGTGTGAAGAACATTTTGGATACGTTCGTTTTGTTGGGGTCAAATACCATTCTCGTATTGGATGGGTGGCAAAAGTGCAGTTTAATGACAGCATCTATTTTGAAAATTTGACAGCAGATGGAGACGATTCTACCGATGCGTTACGCAAGCTAAAAAACCGAGTCAAGAAGATTATTAATCGATATAACACCGTCTAGGGTGGAGAGGATCAACCGATGGTAAGGCTTGTGTTTGTTCTAGTGTTTTCAACACTGTCGTTATACGCAGCACCGTATTGGATTCAGGTGAGCAGCGTTGGGAAGCACCGACATGTTGCACCCGCACTCTTGGCAACTATTAAAAAAAGCGGATTTGCCTATAACATTTTGGAAGAACACGGGAGACAGAAGGTTCGTGTGGGTAGTTTTGCGCACTATAAAGAGGCGCTACAGTCGTTACCAAAGGTACGTTGCAAAATAGCGCATGATGCTTTTATTGTTCCGCATACCATGGTTAAACGTGCCGTACCGGTTCTCAAAAAAGCAATTGTTGATGCGAAACCGGCAGTTGCCAAAGTGGTGACATCTGAGGAAAAACCGCCTTTAGCACCCCAGACAACAGCGGTGCCTTGCGAATGCATGTATGATGTTCATCTGTTGCGTAAGACAGAGTTGGAGAAAGCACTTGCATACTATAAGCATGCAAAATATTATGAGTTCAATACAAGCAGATAATTAAAAATCGAGACATTCTAGATAGATGTTTAAACTTTTCTTAATACCTGCCTGTAGGGACTGAAACAGCTCTTTGGGTGTTTCACCGTTCAGCGGATAGCTCACTTCGTAGGCAGGAATGTAGAGATCAAAAAACTCTTCAAACATATTTTTGACAATAGTAGCACCATATTTATCGGTGTAGGGAAGAATAAAAAAATACTCTTTGTCACTGTTGACAATGACATCTGAGCCTCGGAGCACTTTTTCTAAGCTTTCAATGATGAGACCATCTTCAACTTTTTGAAAATTACAATATAAAATGGTGAAACTCTCCGCCCGATTGTCATCAAGTCGATCAGCTATTCCCATATTGAGCTGGAGCAGCGACGGAAAATTGTTGTATGCAAAATGGACACCGGCCATAAATACCCCCTGAAGTTATTGTAAGGAGTAGTATACAACACAATAATGTAAAAACACTATAAAATGGAGTATTTGCTTGCCTCTTCCCGTGTTCGAAAGGGTGAGGCTTCACCCTCAACGCCTGCAATATTGACAATATAGGAGTGTTCGGGAGTGGTTTTGCAGTAGTTCAAAATAATTTTGGCGGCACGGGTCTTATCGTCGTTGCTGGCATTGCTTGAGAGCAGGGCATGAGGACCGGGAATCCCCACCGTTTTCAGATGTAAAAATTTGTCATTATCGATCTGTTCAAGAAAAATATTCTCTTCTTGATTGCGTCCGACGACCAGTTTGGCTCCATCATCAAGGCGCAGGTGCCGACCAAATTTCAGTACCGGGATATCGCGAACCTCCAGCTGGTCGTAGGCAATAAAATCATGCATCTTTTTAGTGAAATTTTCATCGGTCAGGAGACAGCCGCCGCCAGGACTTTCAAAGTCGGTTAAATTAAATGAACGTGCCAGCTCCATCTGGCGATCCCGACTGCGTCCGACAATACCTTCGAGTTGATTACGATCAATCCAGCCCTGCTCTTCGGGTAAGGTGGGAGCAAGCTTTTTGGCTGAAAGTGGCCGCAGTAACAGCCCCTCACAGTTGCTCATATCAAGTACCGTTGCGAGGGCATCGGCATTTTGGCTCATGGGGCGCTGCCCGAGGACCTCTCCGCTAATGAGAAAACGAGCACCTTCGGCTTCCATGATACGTTTGGCAACCTCAAACATTTTTGCATGGCAATCAATGCAGGGGTTGAAATGTTTTCCATAGCCATGTTTGGGATCAAAAAGAACGCGTTGTAGGTATTCACTTTGAATATCGATAATGCGCAATTCGGCACCGACTTGGTCGCACATGTTCTGCATATGGGCGCGGCGGTCGCGGGTAGCACCAAAACCGGTATTGATATTGCAGGCAATGACTTCAATGCCCTGATCGACAATGAGTTTAATGGCTAACGTTGAGTCGAGACCACCACTAAAGAGTGAGATGGCTTTCATAATTCTCCTTCATAGGGAACCAGTTCCCCCCGTTTGAGTTTGTCTATTTTATGCCTGTAGGAACGAATCAGAAATGATTTCTTGTCCAGGGACAATGCATTTTGGAATTTTACCTTTTTTAATGCTTTTTCGTAATGGTTTCTCAGAAAAAAGATCAGGTTGTCCCGAAGATGTAGAGCATTGTGAAATGGAGGAGTATGCTCGTCCATGAGTATAGCCATAACGTGGGGATCATTGACATTGCCTTGGAGTACCTCTTCGAGTTCCCGGGCATGGTGTTGTAGCAAAGAGCTCTCAAGAGAATCCACAATAATATTGAGATATTCAGGATGCTCAACAGCCGTTTTAATCAGGCTGCGCTCCCAGGTATCTCCGTAGATTATTGAAGGAGTGTTCGATGTCAACGGGTTTTTGGCATGTATCTTTAGTAGTGAGGGTGAGAGTCCCAATTGAGATGCCAAATAGCTTTTGTACTCTTCTTGTAGTAGCGTGGAGAGTGTTTTGAGATAGCCGACACTTTCATGCATTGCCTGTTCTTTCTCTTTGGGATTGGCAAGATGGTATTGCCCTAAAATATGCTGGAGTGTAAACTCAATAAATGGTTGTGCCGATCGAAACAGAGTGTTGAGTTCTTCAATATGACCATTTTTTACCATATCGGCAGGATCTTGTCCTTCGGAAAAAATAACGACACCCCCGTCAAAACCGGCACTGCTTAGAAGTTTTGCCGCTTTTAGTGCCGCAGCAATGCCGGCGCGGTCGCCGTCATATGCCATAATAATGCGGGGCTCACCTTTACGCAAGAGGGGCAGATGCTCGGGTGTTAGGGCAGTACCGAGGGTTGCAACCGCCGTATTAAATCCGGCTTGATGCAACATGATGACGTCAAGATAGCCTTCGGTAATGATCATCTCCCGTTTCTTGTAGATGGCATCTCTGGCATGATGATAAGCATAAAGTAAACGAGATTTGTTAAAGATCTTGCTTTGTGGTGAATTGACATACTTTGCTGCGTGACCGCTAATAGTGCGTCCTCCAAAACCGACCGCAGTACCATTGGTGGCATAAATGGGAAAGGTAATACGCTCAATAAAACGAGCATACAGGTTATTGTCACCTTGACCGACCACACCCAGTTCGACGGCGTCGTTTATATTGAAAAGGTTGCTTTGTAAATAGCTGAGCGTTTCTTGAGATGTGGGGGCATAGCCGATGCCAAAACGTTCAATAGAAGCACTATAAATGCCGCGCTCTTGCAGATAGGCTTTTGCCTGAGAATGTTGCTCCAGCAGGGATTGATACCAGAGATTGAGAGCATCAATAATTTTGGTATCGGTCTTTTGTTGGGAACCCTGCGTGTAAGTAAGTGTAACGTTGCATTGAGCGGCGAGTTTCTCAAGTGCTTCGGGGTAACTGAGCTTGTCATGCTCCATGACGAACTTAATGCTGTCGCCTCCGGCACCACACCCGAAACAGTGGTAGATCTGCTTTTGGGGACTGACGACAAAACTGGGAGTCTTTTCATCATGGAACGGGCAGACTCCCTTGAAATTGGTACCGGATTTTCGTAGTTCGACATAGTTTCCTACGACATCGACAATATCAAGGCGGGCTTTGAGCCCTTCAATGGAATCGGTGGCAATCATGGTGTTTATTATAACGGAGTTGTACTTTAAAAGATATTTGGCTACAATGCGCTTCTAAAAAAATTTAACAGAAAGCAGGTGATGTGAATGCCAGGTATTGTACTACGTCATGATGATAATTTTGATGCTGCTTACCGTCGCTTCAAGAAACAGACAGATCGTAATCTGATTGTAACTGAAGCACGTGCCCGCCGTTTCCATGAAACGGAAACTGAAAAGCGCAAGAAGCAGAAAATTTCAGCACGTAAGAAAATGCTCAAGCGTCTCTATATGATGCGACGTTACGAAT
>JALUJE010000301.1 GCA_027057185.1 Helicobacteraceae bacterium
GTGGAGTTAATGGCACCGGTCAGGGGATAGCAGCCTAATGTTCTAAAGCGCACCATCTCTTTTGTTGCCGTTTTGCGTAAGGCTTCGGGCATCCGGTTGTCATCAACCATGATCTTGGTGCCTTCATACTCGACAACCTCCTGCTCTTTGGCAAAATAGAGATCGGGAATGGGAATGTCTTCGAGATAAATATACTGCCATACATCCAGTTCCGTCCAGTTGCTGATGGGGAAGACACGAACACTTTCGCCTTTTTGGATGGCGGTATTGTAAACGTTCCACAGTTCGGGGCGTTGATTTTTGGGATCCCATCGGTGATGCGTGTCGCGAAAGGAGAAGATGCGCTCTTTGGCACGAGATTTTTCTTCATCACGACGTGCACCACCAATAACGGCATCATATCCACCGGCATTTAGTGCTTGCTTGAGTGCTTGAGTTTTCATAATATCAGTATGGACTTTACTGCCGTGTTCAAAAGGGGATATATTCATATCAATTCCCTCAGGATTGGAGTGAACGATCAGCTCAAATCCTAAATCTTTGGCGCGTTGGTCACGAAAGGCAATCATCTCTTTGAATTTCCATAGTGTATCGACATGTAACAGTGGAAAAGGAAGTGTGCTCGGCGCAAAGGCTTTCATGGCTAGGTGCAGCATCACCGACGAGTCCTTACCGACGGAGTACATCATGACTGGGTTTGTAAACTCCGCGGCTACCTCTCGTAAAATATGAATGGATTCAGCTTCGAGTTGCTTGAGATGGGTCAGGCGTTCTTGATTCAACATATAGTTCCTTGGGTTTTTGATGTCTATGCAGTACGTAATCATTAGGTGCTGCATTTTCCAGATATTTTAGCATGCGCAAAACAAACAGACGCGCTAAAAAAATAATTTTGCGTATTCTATCGTTTTTATTCTTTTTTGTTGCTTTTATGTTGCTTTTATGTTGATAATTTTTTGATACTGTGTCGAATATATTTGTGTGTTGATACAAAACTGAATTTAGTTAGGAATTAAATGAAACAAGCAGTGATGGCAAAAGGCATGATGGTTATAATGATGGTAATATTTTTTTGTATTACGGTAGTGGTTGTCATGCTAAATTCCGGAAGATTTTTTGATGTCACACAACGTGCCCATCAAGCAGATGTTATCGTTGCCTTAGGTGGTGGAGATGGGGAGCGTATTGATAAAGCAGCAGAACTCTATAAGAGCGGATACGCAACAAAAATTATAGTGACGGGAAATTCGAAGATTTGGATAGGAGATACATATGTGAATAAAATACGGTATCTTGCCGACAAGGGTGTGCAGGCGGACAACATTGTTTTTCTTTCGCAGACATCTAACACCATGAAAGAAGTATTGCGCGTGAAAGAGTATCTGCTTGCTCAGCATCTGCACCGTGTGCTCTTTGTCTCCGATCCTCCTCATGCACGGCGTATTATGACATTGGCACAGTCTCTTGCCCGATATCAGGATGATGGATTGTCCTGTTCTGTTGTCAGTAGCGGTGTTTTATGGTGGGATCGAAAATCTTTTTATCATAATCGAAAAGCCATTCGTTTTGTGATTTCAGAAGCCATAAAGCTTCCAAGCAACTATATTGCATACGGTATTTTGAAGCCTTTGGGGCTGTATGATATGCTCAGAGGAGAATTTGGTGACGTTTTAAGATATCTCAAATATAAAATACAGTGGATTTTAGACTAATCGATTGGTTTTTGATGTTTCCTCGATATAATACTGTACCAATATCTAAGGATTGTGTATGCAATTTTCAGCACCGTTAAAAAGTAACTCCAGACGCATTATGCTTCTGGGGTCGGGAGAATTAGGCAAAGAGGTCGCTATCGAGGCGCAGCGTTTAGGGCTGGAAGTGATTGCCGTAGATCGGTATGAGAATGCACCGGCACATCTGGTAGCCCATCGTGCACATGTGGTTGATATGCAAGATACCGAGGCGGTATTAGAGATTATTCGTTACGAAAAACCCGACATTATTCTACCTGAGATTGAAGCGATTAGCATTGCAGCACTGTTTCAGGCCGAGGCGGAGGGATTTCATGTTATTCCCAACGCTGAAGCCGTCAATAAGACCATGAACCGTAAACATATTCGCCGTTTTGCTGCTGAAGAGCTTGGAGTGAAGACCGGAGCGTATCAATTTGTCTCGAGTTATGAAGAGCTGTGTGATGCTGCTGAATTTTTGGGCTTTCCTTGTGTGATTAAACCGGTTATGAGCAGTTCGGGACATGGGCAAAGTGTGGCTAAAAGTGTGGATGATTTGGCTGGTTCATGGGAAATAGCCAAAGAAGCCCGTGGTGATGCCAGTGAACTGATTGTCGAAGCATTTATTGCATTTGACTACGAGATTACCCTACTTACGGTACGTAATGAGACAGACACCGTCTTTTGTGAACCCATCGGCCATATTCAGAGAGATGGAGACTATGTGCTCAGTTGGCAGCCGATGCAGATGAGCGACTTGGCAAAAACACGGGCACAAGAGATGGCAAAACGTGTAACAGATGGCTTGGGTGGTCGGGGTCTTTTTGGTGTTGAGATGTTCGTCTGTGGGGATGAGGTCTACTTTTCAGAGTTAAGTCCGCGCCCGCATGATACCGGGATGGTCACATTAATAACACAAAGTCAAAGTGAATTTGCACTCCATGTTCGTGCGGTGTTGGACTTACCGCTTGATTTTACGTTTTATGGAGCAGGGGCCAGTGCTGCATTTAAATCGGAGGTGGAATCCAAAGCACCGGTGATTGACGTTGATGAGAGCCTGTTTGGTGCTAACAGCTATGTGAGAATCTTCTCTAAACCCGAAGCGCATCAGGGACGGCGTTTGGCTGTGGTACTGGTATATGATGAGGTTGAACGAGCGTTGGCACAGGCAAAAACACTGATTGCCAAAATTAAGGACGTGTTATGAGCATTGTTTTTCTTGATGCTGCAACGCTGGGTGAGACCGACTTGGGTGCTTTAGAGCACTTTGGTAATGTGCATATCTATGAAACAACTGTTTCGGGTGAAACCTTAGAGCGTATCAAAGATGCCAATATCGTCATTACTAACAAGGTAGTTATTACCGAGAGAATGATGGCATCGGCAAAGCAGCTCAAGCTTATTTGTGTTGCAGCTACAGGTATGAATAATGTCGATTTGGAAGCGGCACTTTCTCATAATATTGATGTCAAAAATGTTGCCGGATACTCGACAAATTCGGTGATTCAGCATACCTTTTCTATGCTGTTGTATCTTATGGGACATTCATGCTACTACGACCGTTATGTCAAGGATGGAAAATGGTGTCAGAGTCCTATTTTTACCCATCTGGATCGGTCATTTTTTGAAATTCGGGGTAAAAAATGGGGGATTATCGGGTTGGGAGCTATTGGAGAGGGGGTGGCAGACATTGCAACAGCATTTGGTGCTGAAGTGTGTTACTACTCTACTTCGTCCAAAAATGACAATAAGACCTACCCAAAAGTCGGCTTAAGCACACTGCTGGAGCGTTGCGACATCATCTCCATTCATGCGCCACTCAATGCCAATACTCAAGGGCTTATCTCCCAATCGGAGCTTTTACAACTCAAAGAGGGAGCCATTCTGCTGAATTTGGGACGTGGTGGTATTGTCGATGAGGCAGCGCTGGCACGGATTATGGATGTAAAAAATATTTCAGTGGGGCTGGATGTGTTGGAGGTAGAGCCGACGCCGGAGCATCATCCACTTTTACATGTAAAAAATCGTGATGCTCTTTATATTACACCGCATATTGCATGGACATCAGTAGAAGCCCGTAATCTTCTGGTTGCCAAAATTGTTGAGAATATTCAAACCTTCCTAAATGGCTGATGCGTTAGTGTTGTTTACAGCAGCATTTGCCGCAGCAACGATACTTCCGTTTAGCTCTGAAGTCGCTCTGGTCGCCGCCTTGGTATCGGGTATGGCACCTGCTATGGCTATTGGTGTCGCTTCACTGGGTAATGTTTTGGCAGTGGTGCTGAATTATGTGTTGGGCTACTGGCTGTACGAGCGCATGCAGACCAAACTCCAAAGATCTGCCATCGGGGCCAAAGCACTGTTCTGGGGGCATCGCTACGGTTATGTCATGTTACCTTTAAGTGTGTTGCCCATTATTGGGGATCCTTTGACCATTGTCGCGGGTATTTTGCGTTTAAAATTTCTCTGGTTTCTTCTCATTGTGGCACTGCTTCGCATAGGGCGATATTTTCTGATTGCATCGGCGTTTTAGTGTCGTATCTCAAACGCTATGAGCGTCTTAAGTCGACTCACATCAAGTTGCTTTTTTGGACATTTCAGTTGACCAATAGTGTGGGTGTCATAAAGAAATGGTTGCAGATAGTAGGTTCCTCGATACCCTTTTACATGTAAATCTTCCATGATGATGTTAATGTCATCTTCATCTAACAAATCATGATGCAGTGTTGTGCGTACTTCAAACGATATGTTAGCACTTAGGAGTAGGTCTAATGTTTTATGAAACTCTTCCATACTCTTATGGTGGGTAATTTGTCTATACTTGTAGTATGGAGCTTTGTAATCTAGGGCGACGTAATCAATCAGGCGATCATGAAGCAGTCGGTGTACACAAGCGGAGCAGGTACCGTTAGTATCTAGTTTTATGTTAAAACCCAGTGTTTTAATATCGTGGGCAAACTCCGTGAGGTTTGGGTAGCGTGTGGCTTCACCACCGGAGAGCACGACCCCATCAAGCAACCGGCGGCGTTGTTGTAACCAGGTCAGCGCTTCTGTTGTAGTTACGCTACCCTGACCAAAAACAATATCACGATTATAACAGTAGTCACATCGCATATTGCATCCTGCAAACCAAAATATGGCGGCAAGATGGTGTGGAAAATCCAAGGTGGTAAACGGAGTAATATCGTAGAGTACGTTATCGCCCAGAGGGTTCGGTAAATTGTTTGCGTTCTTGATGCTCGCCCTTTTTGCCAATATTAAAACTTTCAACAGGGCGATGATAGCCCATAACTCGGGTGTAAACAATGCAGCGACGACGTTGTGCGTGCAGAGTCTTTAAAATAGCTTCATGAGACATGTGGTTTCTCCTTTTCATAAGATGTAATTAACTCGTCATCGCATAGAGGGCAAAATTCATATTCTCCTGCAATATAGCCGTGTTTGGGACAGCTGGAGAAGAGGGGTGTCACGGTGATGTAAGGGAGCTGAAAATTGGAAATTGTAGCTCGAACTAGCTTCCGGCATGCCTCAATGGAACTGAGACGCTCTTTCATATACAGATGCAGTACCGTACCTCCGGTATAGTGACATTGCAGGGGGTCTTGCAGTGTCAGAGCTTCAAAAGGATCATCGGTATAATCTGCGGGTAGTTGTGATGAGTTGGTATAGTAGATATGTTCACCAAAACCCGCTTGCAAAATATCGGGATAGCGTTTTTTGTCTTCTTTGGCAAAACGGTACGTGGTACCTTCTGCCGGAGTCGCTTCCAAGTTGTAAAGATTGCCGGTCTCTTCTTGAAACTGTATCATACGTTTTTGCATATGTTCTAAGATTTCGGTGGCAAGACGTATACCCTCAGGGCTTGCAATATTGTGTTTGTCCTGTGTGAAATTGCGGATCATTTCATTCATACCGTTAATGCCAATGGTAGAGAAATGGTTATTAAAATGATGCAGATAGCGTTTGGTGTACGGAAACAGACCCTGTTCATACAGCATTTCAATAAATACGCGTTTTTTTTCTAATGTTGACTTTGCCAACGTCATTAATTGATCTAAGGCAACCAAAAGGCGCTCTTTATGATGCATATGAAGATATCCCAGTCGTGCCGTATTGATGGTTACGACACCGATGCTCCCTGTCATCTCCGCGCTTCCAAAAAGCCCACCACCGCGTTTGAGAAGTTCCCGTAAGTCCAGTTGTAATCGGCAACACATGCTACGTACATGACCCGGTTTATAGGCATGGGGATTGGCAACCAAAGTACCGTCTTTGTTGCGGAGGTATTGCGAACCAATGAAGTTTTGAAAATAGGAGGAACCGATTTTTGCCGTATTTTCAAAAAGGGTATCGGTATTTTCACCATACCAGTCAAAATCTTCAGTGATATTTACCGTAGGGATAGGAAATGTAAAAGGTTGGCCATTG
>JALUJE010000302.1 GCA_027057185.1 Helicobacteraceae bacterium
GAAGTCAATCCCAGAGCCTCACGCACCGTTCCATTTGTCTCCAAAGCTACCGGTGTACCGTTAGCCAAAGTAGCCACACGAGTCATGATGGGAGAATCGGTTCAAGAGGCACTTGCGTTTTATGACCACTATCAGGTTGTTATTGAACAAAACGGCATTTTAAAACCCCGCCTTACAGAGCATATTGCCATCAAAGAAGCGGTCTTTCCATTCAATAAACTCTACGGTGCAGATCTGGTGCTCTCACCGGAGATGAAATCAACCGGTGAGGTTATGGGCATCAGCTCTCATTTTGGTGTCAGTTTTGCCAAATCCCAGATGGCAGCCGGCAACATTATTCCTACTAGCGGTACCTGCTTTTTATCGTTTATTGACATGGATAAAGAACATGCTCCCGAAATTGCTCGTGGACTGCATGAAAACGGCTTTAAACTGGTGGCGACCGGAGGTACCCAAAAAGTCATAGAAGCGGCCGGTATCCCTTGTGAACGCGTCCTTAAAATTTCTGAAGGCCGTCCCAATATTGAAGATACCATGAAAAATGGTGACATTCATATGGCAATCAACACCTCAGATAATAATACCTCCAAAAAAGATGCCATTGTTATTCGTCAGATTGTCCTTAGCCGCAAGATCCCTTACTTTACAACCCTATCAGCGGCACGAGCGACCATTGCGGCACTATCACATATCGGTAATGATTCCTGGAATCGTCCGCAGGCGCTTCAGGACTACCTGCGCTAAATGAACCGTTTAGTGCTTTTGGCGCAAACCGACACTACTGTCGGTTTTCTTTCACAAGATGCCTCCAAATTACGTGCTATTAAACAGCGTGAATCTCAAAAACCCTTTCTTAAAGTCTATGCCACACTAACAGCATTTAAAGCAGATCATTCTCATATTCCAAACCGATACAAATCTATGTTGCGACGTGCTAAAAAAAGTACATTTGTTTCAAAGCATCAAGCTTTTCGTATTGTCCGTCATACTGAGCACAACCAACTGCTTGGACGTTTTTCATTTATGTATTCAACATCGGCCAATCAAAGTGGTCATCCTTACAATAAAGAGTTTTGTATCCGCAATAGTGATATAATAGTCCAAGATAGCCGCGGTCTTGTAGAGGGAGTACCCTCGCGTATTATAGCACTGGGAAAACAGAAAAGGAGAACACTACGATGAGCAAACTGACACTGGCGTTGCTTTCGGGAATGTTTTTTACCTTTATTCTGGATTTTTTTCTTTTTTTAAGTTTTAAACTGCATTACATTGATGTGTATGGAATTGACCTCTATTACAACATTCTCTTTGCTGACAACCAAAATGGCTTTCTGTTTCTTCTTTTTACCATTATATTGGGTTACTTGAGTGTATATTTTAAAAATATGACCATCACTGCTGCTATTTTAGGCGTACTATTTTCCGGTGTCATAGCACTCAATATCGTCCCTTCACTGGGCAAGCGTGTGGCAACTATGGTGTTAATGAAGCCCGATCAACGGCTCTTTGACGGTCGTCATATTTACCATGGTGATATATACTACGATGGTAGAAACGAAATTTACATGTATGACAATGACCTTAAGCGTATCATTACTATTGAAAAAAAGGATATAACACCGTGAAACACATTTCGACTATTGGCTCAAACATACTCTTAGGTTCCGTTGGTATTACGGTTATGAGTGTCTTAAGCGGCTGTGAGGCACCCCAAGAAGAGGCACAAAACAAATTTTTAGTTATTGAA